>JBAVOF010000698.1:0-2441 GCA_049691835.1 Polyangiales bacterium | reverse complement strand
GTCTCGGCCCGTGTGGGGCGGATGCCGATGGTCACGTAGTCCCCATGGGTGGCTGCATCGATCCCGCGCCCGATCGTTTCCAGATATGCCTCGGTGTCGCCGATATAGTGATCAGCGGGCAGCACCGCCATGATCGCGTCTTCGTCGAGGCGTCTTACGTGTGTCGCGGCCCAACCGATGCACGGAGCCGTGTTGCGTCCGACCGGCTCGGCGAGGATCTGATGTGGCTGAAGCTCAGGGAGCTCGTTCGCGACCTGCTCTCTGATCTGTGCGGAGGTTACGACGAAGGTATGCTCGGCGGGGAGCATGCCCCAGACGCGTTCCGCGGTGGCGCGCAGCAGCGACCGGCGATCAGGGCCAAGAGCGAGGAGTTGCTTGGGCCTTGTGCTGCGCGACAGAGGCCAGAAACGAGTACCAGAGCCCCCCGCCATGATCACCGCGTATGCTTTGTCTGTGTTGCTCATGAGCCGAAGGCCGCTTAGCGGCTGATCAGGAAGAATCCGAGGGGCAGGAGGTAGACTGCGAACGTCCACATGCGTCCGACGAGAATGACGTATCGAAGCATAACAAGCGAAACATATCCCGTCACCAGCGCGACCGCCCCCCCGATCCATGCCTGCGCGCCCAAGGAACCGAATCCCTCCGCCCCGCTTGCTTCCAATAGCGCGGCGCCGGCGATCGCCGGCAGCGACAGCAAGAATGAGAATCGAAATGCAGCGTTGCCATGCACTCCGAGGAGCATGGCCACGGCGATCGTTATTCCGCTTCTGCTGACCCCGGGAAGGACCGCCACGCCTTGTGCGAGCCCGATCCCGGCTGCTTGCCACCAGGAGACTTCGATGCTGTTCCCGCGAGCGACGCCACTTGCGACGAGAAACGCCGAGGTCACGAGTAGGCCGTATCCAACCAGGTGGAGGTCCTCAGCAAACGCTTCGGCCAGATCGCGCAGAAGCAATCCCAAGGCGGCGGTGATGCACGTGGCGATCAGGATGCCAGCCACGGTTCGTCCTTCCGGCGTCGCGCGAAGCCGGCTCGGATCGCGGAGCGCTGCAACCCCTTCGATCGCAAGTGCTCCCACGTCCCGTCGCAAGAGGAGGACGGTCGCGAGCAGAGTGCCCAGGTGAAGCAGGATCACCAGCGCCAGCGAGTTCTGTTGAATGCCGAAAAACTTCGCCGCGATCGCGACGTGTCCGCTGCTCGAGACCGGAAGGAACTCCGTCAGGCCCTGCAATGCGCCCAGTGCCGCTGCCGTCAGCGCGTCGATCCCCTCAGTCAAGGTGCAACGCCATAGCGGTTGTTTCGCATCGCTGCAAGGACTGGTGCGCAGGGCGCCCGGGCCATAGGCCGATGGCTGTTCCGATCCGGTTCGACTAGCATTCGGGCGATTCCATGCGAACGAATGGCAACGAGGTACGAGGGGGTCTGAGCAGCTTCCTGGGCAAGTCGCCCATCGGTTTCGCACGCGGGTTGTCGTATGTGCTTCGCGGCATGCGCTTCGTCTACGTCCAACATCTGCAGCTGGCCCGGTACTGGATCTTCCCAATCGTGATCACAGGCATGGCGTTGGTTGCGGTCCTGTACGGCGCCGGCAAGTACTACGACCACCTCGCGGCCGCCATCTGGTCGCTGTTTCCGGAAACTTGGAACCAGGCAACCGGTTGGGTCGCGGGCCTCCTGAGCCTGGTGCGGTGGTTCATCGACCTGCTCGCTGGGAGCCTGATCATCGCCCTCGGATTGGTTTTCGTATTCGTTTTCTCGAGTCTGGTAGCCGCTCCGTTCAACGATGCACTCAGCGAGGCTGTGGAACACATCATCACGGGCGAGTCCGCCCCACCGTTTTCCCTCCGCCGGATGCTCGTCGACGTCGTGCGAACGATTCGAATCGAGCTCTTGAAATTGCTCGTTTACCTCGGGGTCGTTGGGCCGATGTTCCTCGCGTCCTTTTTCATCCCTGGCCTCGGGCAAGTGGTTTCACTCGTTGGCTTCGCGCTGACCGCGATTTATCTTGGTATCGATTACGTCGACTGGCCTGCTGCCCGGCGGAACTGGTCGGTCCGCGACAGGATCTCCTTCGCCGTCCGACAGCTACCCGCGATAGCGGGCTTCGGAATGGGAATCTGGTTGCTGCTTTTCATCCCGTTGGTCAACCTCTTGTTCATGCCTTCTGCCGTCGCCGGAGGCACCATGCTCTTCCTGGCGCTGGGCGATAGCGCCGGGGTGGTGGGGCGGGACCGACAGGCGTCGACGGCGTCCGGGTACGGCTAGCCACGCGGGCCTCCCCATGACCCAAAAACGGGGATGATCGCCCGTTTTTGTGGGGCGGGCGGATGGAATGCTAACTTGAGTGGGTGAGGGGTTTGTTTATGCAACGTTCATCGTACTGTGCCTTCCTAGTCGCCGCTGGATTGCTGCTGGGCTCGGGCGTGTATACCGACAAGGGG
>JBAVOF010000697.1:0-11112 GCA_049691835.1 Polyangiales bacterium | reverse complement strand
CATGCAAGTAGTCCAAGGGAAAACCGCGGCACTCTTTCGCTGGGCGATGTTTGCGGGCGCGCGCGCGGGAGGTCTCGATGCCGAGACATGCAAGGCTCTGGAGGAATATGGTCTGCAGCTCGGCGTTGCCTTCCAGCTCATCGACGATCATCTCGACTACGCGGGGGACGGTTCCACGATCGGGAAGTCGCCCTTCACCGATCTTCGCGAAGGCAAGATGACTCACCCTGTCATCGTGGCGGTCGAGCGCGACCCGTCGATTCGAGGGGTTCTAGAGGACCTGGTTGCCCGCCCGGCGGATGACGTTCCGCCAGAGGCGAGGTCGCATCTGCTGTCCTCCCTCCATCGGACTGGCGCCCTCGAGTCGACTCGTGAGCTCGCGATTCGCAAAGCCGAGGCCGCTTGTTCGGCGTTGGAGGGGTTGCCCGACAGCCGCGCGCGAGATGCATTGTTCACGGTGGCCCGTGCCACCGTCCACCGGGAGTCCTAGCGAGGAACGAAGAAGGAAGCATCGATGTCCAAGCAACCACCATCCGTGACTAGCCGGATCCCGGGCTTCTACCGCGAGCACGTGGAGCAGCGGCTACGAACCATCATCGACACCGGTCTGCTGTCCGAAGAGTCGGTCCGGCATTTGCAAGACGGCGGTCGGCTGACTCTCGAGGTGGCGGATCGGATGAGCGAGAACGTAATCGGGGTGCATGGTCTTCCACTCGCGGTCGCTCTCAATTTTCGTGTCAACAACAACGACGTGTTGGTTCCGATGGCGGTCGAAGAACCCTCCGTCGTTGCGGCCGCGTCGAACGCGGCGCGGCAGGTCCGGATGACCGGCGGCTTCTTTGGTGAGGCCACCGCTCCGATCATGACCACACAGGTCCAGTTCGATGATGTGCCCGATCCGCATCAGGCCAAGGCGCGCGTCGAGGCCGAGCGTGAGCTGATTTTCGAGATCGCGCACGACGCGATTCCGGGCATGGTGAACCGTGGTGGCGGTTGTCGCGATCTCGACGCGAGAGTCCTTGACCAGGACAGTGGGGTCTTGGTCGTGCATCTCTACGTCGAGGTCGGGGATGCCATGGGCGCCAACGTCGTCGACGCGGTCGCCGAAGCGGTGGCGCCGCGCATCCATGATCTCACTGGCGGCACGGTAGGGCTGCGCATCTTGAGCAATCTCCCCTTGCGCCGTCGTGTTCGCGTACGCTGTGACGTGAGCGTCGATGCGCTTGGCGGACCCGATCTCGCGGATGGTATCGTCAAAGCAAGCCGTTTCGCCGAGCTCGATCCGTTCCGCGCGGTCACCCACAACAAGGGTGTGATGAACGGCGTCGACGCCGTCGCCCTCGCCATGGGGCAGGACTGGCGTTCGATAGAGGCAGGAGCGCATGCATTCGCCTCGATCAGCGGAACGTACAAGCCGCTGGTCGTCTGGAGCCGCACGGAGAGCGGCGTGCACGGAGAGCTCGACATGCCCATGGCGGTCGGCACCGTCGGCGGTTCTACGCGGGTTCATCGCGGCGTGCGCGCCGGGTTCGAGCTCATGGACGTGAAAAATGCTGGAGAGCTTGCCATCGTCATGGGCGCGGCGGGCATGGCGTCCAACCTCGCCGCTCTTCGTGCTCTGGCGGGAGAGGGCATCCAGCGCGGACACATGCGGCTTCATTCCCGCAAGCAGGAGGTTCACGAGAACGCCCGGTTGCAGGCCAAAAACCTCGAACGAGGTGCTCAGTGAGTGAAGCGGTCCGCCAGACCCCCTCGCCGAACCCCGGGTCCGGGGAAATGTTCGATCAGATCGCGGGCCGCTACGATCTCCTGAACAGGCTGATGTCCATGGGCATAGACCAGTCGTGGCGACGCAAGACCGTGGCCGCCATGAACCTTCCGGCGGGCGCGCGTGTTCTCGATCTAGCCACGGGCACCGGGGATCTGGCGTTGATGGTCGCCAGACTTCACCCCGACGCACAGGTCGTGGGGAGCGACCCTTCGAGCCGAATGCTCGAGGTGGGCGCCGACAAAGTGGCTCGTAGCGGCCTCACCGACCGGGTGGAGCTTCAGCAGGGCGATGCCCAAGCTCTGCCATATGACGACGACTCCTTCGACGGCTGCTGCATTGCTTTTGGCATTCGCAACGTTCCCGACCGAAGCGCCGCCCTCGCGGAGATGGCACGCGTAACCAAGCCGGGCGGCCGTGTTGCCGTGTTGGAGCTCGGCGAACCGCGTGTGGGCTGGCTGAGCCCCATCGCCCGTTTTCACGTTCGTAGCGTGATTCCGAGGATAGGCGGGATGCTTTCTGGTTCACGCGAGTACAAGTACCTGCAGGAGTCCATCGCAGCTTTTCCGGCGGCCGATGAATTCGCCGCGCAGATGGAGACTTCTGGCTTGCGCGTTCTCGATGTGAAGCCACTGACCTTCGGAGCCTGTACCTTGTTCGTCGCCGAGCCGCAGGAGATTGGGCCATGAGGTCTCATGGCGCGGCCTTCGCCTTCGAAGGAGCTCCAACCAGGGAGACTTCGCGGGCATTCTTGGAGCAGGCGATTGCGGGTCGCAGCTCTGCGTCACGCAACCTGATCGTGAGCGTTCTGGCACCGTCCGCGCCTCCCGATGCATTGCTTCGCGCATTCCCGCACCAGGCCAGCATTCTCTGGGATCCCCCGCAGAGCGATGCATGCTCGGGGCTCGGGGTCGCCAAGACGTTGGCTCCGAGCGCACGCTCGATTGCGGAGTTCTTCGAGCGTACCGATCACGTCGCGGATGCGGCGAGCCCTGCGCCACGAGTTTTCGGCGGCACCTGCTTTGCCCCCGGAGCGGCGGAGCAGTCACCCTGGGAGAGCTTTGGCGACGGATTTCTGCTCTTGCCCACTTGGACGTATCACGTTGCCGAGCGCGCATGGCTATCCCTTGCGATCTGTAACCCGGACAACCCGCCTATCGACGAGGCGTTGGATGTATTCGACACGATCTGGGACAGCCTCGAACGGCCGATCGGCGTGATTCCATCGCCCGTCTTGGTGCGACGCATCGATGAAGCCGATCGTGAAACCTGGTCCCGCCAGGTTGAGCACATTCGACGCAAGATCCGAGACGGGGTTTTCGAGAAAGTCGTAGCCGCGAGACACTGTGTCGTCGAGCTTCAGACCGGAGCAGGATCTCTGGACGTGCTGAAGCGCTTGGAGGAGCGATTCCCCGGCTGCACTCGCTTTGCCTTGTGGCGAGGCGACGTGGCGTTCTTGGGCGCGACTCCGGAGCTCTTGATCTCGCGTCGCGGGCCCGCGGTGCTGAGCGAAGCATTGGCCGGATCCACCGCCCACGGTGACGCAGCCAGGATGATGGCGAGTTCCAAGGAGCGCCAGGAACATCAACTGGTAGTGCGCGCGATTCTCAATGCGCTCGAGCCGTTTTGTGATTCGCTTCGTTCGGCACCGGAACCGAGCGTTCGCGAGTTGCCGAACGTCCTGCACATGCAAACGCCCATCGAAGGCCACCTTCGCGAATCAACTCACATCCTCGAGCTCGTGAAGGCGCTACACCCGACCCCGGCAGTCGGCGGAGTTCCGACGAACGAAGCCATTCGCTGGATTGTGGAGCACGAGGCGCTTGCGCGGGGTTGGTACAGTGCGCCGGTGGGCTGGACCGACGCAGGGGGGGACGGTGAGTTCGTCGTTGCGCTTCGCTCCGGTCTGCTTCGCGACGGAAAGGCCTGGGTCTACGCTGGCGCCGGAATCATGGCCGACTCCGATCCCGCCGCCGAGTATGCGGAGACCGAGCTAAAGATGCAGGCGCTTCTTGGAGCGCTCCATGGGCACGGTCGCTGATCTGCAAAGCCAGTGGGCCCGACTCACCATCGACAGCTTCGTTCGAGCCGGTGTCTCCCAGGCGATCATAAGCCCTGGGTCGCGCTCAACACCGTTCACAATCGCGGCGCTCGAGCATGCCGGGCTCCAATGTCACAGCGCGCTCGACGAGCGCTCGGCCGCTCACTTCGCCCTAGGTCAGGCCCGTGGGACACTTCGACCGTCGTTGCTCATCTGCACTTCTGGAAGTGCAGCGGCAAACTACTTTCCCGCGGTTGTCGAAGGCAGCGAGGCGGGGGTGCCGCTGATCGTTCTTTCGGCCGATCGTCCACCAGAGCTGCACGGTTGTGGTGCAAACCAAACGACAGACCAGGTGGGACTGTACGGGAAACACGTTCGCTTCTTCTCGAATCTCGGCGAGCCCCGGGACGATTCGCTGTCCTTGCGAGCCGTTCGCCGAATCGTAGCGCAGGCGGTTTCCGCGGCGACCGCGACAAAGCCGGGGCCCGTCCACATCAATGCCCAGGCGCGCAAGCCATTGGAGCCGACTGCGGTGGGTGGCGCGCTTGACCGGCGTTTCGAAGAGCTCCTCGCGGAGCCGTCGACTCTGCGTTTGCCGGCTCGCTCGCTCGAATCGAAGTTCGCAGAGCACGTTCCTGCCTCGCTGCTTGATTCGGTGGCCGCGGCGCTCGACTCCGCGGCCCGACCGCTCATCCTCTGTGGACCGGCCGACGTTCGCAACGCGATCTGCGTCGATGCCCTCAACGAGCTCGCTGAGCGCACGGGTGCCCTGGTCCTTGCCGAGGCTTCGAGCCAGCTTCGTTGTGGGGCACGGACTCGGGCGCTCGGCGCGTTCGATACGATCTGGCGAACGCGAAGCGGACGCGCGATTTGTGTTCCGGATTTCGTGCTTCAACTCGGCGCCGTTCCTACATCCGCGGGCTGGGAGCAGCTTTGCGACGGGCATCTAATTCGCCGCATCGTCGTGCACCCCTGGGATTGGCCCGACCCAAGCTCCAACGCTGAAGCGATAGTCCAGGCCGACATCGTCGCCTTCGTGACGGGCCTGTCCGAGCGTACCTATCGCGCCGCTCACCGGGACGAGGCGTTTGTCTTGCGGTTTGAACGAGCGGAGTCGGCGGTCTGGGACCTGGTGACCGCGATCATCGACGAAGCAGGTGAGGCTCTGACCGAGGCGGGGGTCGCGCGAGCCCTGCTCGAGGTCCTTCCGAGCCCCAGCGCACTGGTCTTGGGCAACAGTCTGCCGATTCGCGACGTCGACACCTGGACGCGTCCGAATCGGAAGTCGATCCTCGTCCATTCGCAGCGCGGAGTGAGCGGCATCGATGGCGTCGTCTCTGGTGCCGCTGGGGTGGCTTCCTCGTCAGACGGGATCGCGACCCTATTGATCGGCGATATCAGCTTCCTTCACGACCTCAACGGTCTTCAGTTGGCGTCCCGCATGACGCGGCCGATGGTCATCGTCGTGATAAACAATGGCGGCGGTCGGATCTTCGAGCAGCTGCCCATTGCGCAAAGCGGCAAGCCGAGCTGGTTGCCCTACTTCACCACGCCGCACGTGGCCGACCTCGAGAGCGCTGCAGCGATTTATGGATGCAAGTTCCGCCGCGCCGACACGGTACGCGGCTTCCACCAAGCGCTCGACGAGGCTTACGGCGTAGACGGATGTACGGTGCTCGAAGCGGTCGTTCCCCCTCACAGTGCGCTCGAACAAGGTCGCGAGCTCTTGGATCGAGTCGAGCGCTTGCTTCGACGCGAGGCCCCTTGATGTGGATGCTGCTCCACGGCTTTAGCGGCTCGCCCCGGAGCTGGGACGAGGTCGTTGCCCGCGCCCAGCTCGATCCCGATCCGCTCCGACCGGCTTTAGCGGGGCATGGATCTGATTGGCGGCTCGTCGGAACGCGTGCGTTCGACGACGAGGTTTCTCGTTTGAACGCGATGGCGTTTGGTCTCGGACGACCCCGTTTGATTTGTGGTTACTCGATGGGAGCACGTGTGGCTCTAGGCATGCTCGTCAGCCGTCCCGAGCTCTGGGACGGAGCTCTGCTCATTGGAGCTCATCCGGGGCTCGCGTACGAGCTCGCGCGAGCCGAGCGCCGCGCGTCCGATGGGGTCAGCGCACGCATGCTCAGGACCGAAGGACTCGTGCCTTTTGTGAACGCCTGGGAACAGCTGCCGCTTTTTCGGAGTCAGCGCGAGCTGTCCGGCCCGGCACTGGCGACGCAGCGCTCCATTCGTCTCGGTCACGACGCCGAAGGCCTGGCGCACGCGTTGGACGTGCTCGGGTTGGCTGAGATGCCCAACTATGGGGCGATGCTGTCGTCGTTCTCGGGGCCCATCACGCTCATGGCAGGGGCGTGTGATGCCAAGTTCTCCGGGATCGCCGGCGCCATCGCCAGGGATAATTCGAATGTCGATGCAGTGCTCGTCGAAGGTGTCGGTCACAACGTCGTGCTCGAAGCGCCGGGGACCGTGGCCGCAGCGTTGAACCGGTTCCAGTCGAAGGTGAGCGAATGACGGGGGTCACCCCAGGATCGATTCGCGCATGGATCTTGGCAGCGCGCCCTGCGACCCTCACTGCCGCACTGGCTCCCGTCGCGGTAGGCAGCGCGTGTGCGTGGCGAGCAGGCGGGTTCCGGTGGGATGCCGCGCTTGGGGCGTTGCTGGGCGCCTTGCTGATCCAGATTGCCACCAACTTCGCCAACGACATGTTCGACTTCCAAAAGGGCGCCGACACCCACGAGCGTCTCGGCCCCACCCGCACCGCGCAAGCGGGCCTGCTCACCGTTCCGCAGCTTCGGCGGGGGATCATCGCCGCGTTCGGGCTGGCGTTTGCGATGGGACTGTACCTGACTTGGATTGCGGGGCCCGTGGTGGTCGTCATCGGAGTGGCCTCCATCGCCGCGGGCCTGGCCTACACCGGCGGCCCATTTCCGTTGGCGTACAACGGGCTCGGCGACGTGTTCGTCATGGCGTTCTTCGGCTTCGTGGCAGTTTGTGGGACCGCTTTCGTGCAGGCTCTGTTCGTGCCCCAGATCGCTTGGGCGGCTTCGGTGCCAATTGGTGCTCTGGCGACCGCGATCCTCGCGGTCAACAACGTCCGCGACCACGAAGGAGATGCGATTGCGGGAAAGGCGACGCTTGTGGTGCGATTTGGACGGGCAGGGGGGGTAGGGGAGTACGCGGCCTTGCTGGGCGTCGCCTACTCGATGCCCGTCGTCATGGCGATTGTTGACTGGAGCAGCGGCTGGGTGATGCTTCCTTTGCTCACAATCCCCTGGGCCGGCCGCATGTTTCTCTCGGTCCTGAACGACCGAGGATCGGAGCTCAATCGGACGCTAGCTGGGACCGCCAAGCTACTTTCCGTGTTCGGCGTACTGTTTGCCGTCGGGATCGTCCTGTGACCGAGCTCCACGCACAGCTCGATCTGCTCGAAGGCGAGCTTTCCGAATCACTGGCCGGCGGCGCAGTCGATCTGTCCAAGCGAGAGTTCGCGGTACTTCGACTCATGCGAGCGGACGGCACCCAAGGTCTTGGAGAGGCCTCTCCGCTCCCCGGCTACTCCCCCGATTCGATTGCACAGGTGTTGGAAGAGCTTCAACGCCTGGCGGATGCGCCGGTGTGTGCGAACCCGCTCGCAACACCCCTCGAGCTCCTCGTGGACACCTTCGCCGCCCATCCGATGAGGTATCCCTCCTCACGTTTCGCCCTCGAGACAGCTCTGCTCGACTGGTTGGGTCATACGCGCGGCGAACCCGTCCATCGGATCTTCGCCGGAGAAATCGATAGGCCGCCGATTCCGATCGCAGACCTGGTCATGGAAGCGAGCCCCGCATCCTGGGCGGCGCGACTGGAGGAGCTCCTCGAAGATGGTGCCACGCACTTCAAGTTCAAAATCGGCAAAGATCTCGACACGGAGCTCTCCACCCTGCAGGCGATTCGCCGTGCGCATCCCATGCTTCCCCTCCGGGTCGATGCGAACCGCCGGATCCCGATTGATGCGCTGCGCTTGCATGCAGGGTCGTTGGAAGCACTCGAGCTCGAGCTGATTGAGGAGCCGGTAGCGCCTGAGCAATGGAGCGCTGCGTTGAGCCTGCCGCTGCCGTTTGCGTTGGACGAGACTCTGCGAAACCATGCCCTCACGGAGCAACTCCTGGACACTGGCAGGATTCACGCGGTGGTCATCAAGCCGATGGTCCTCGGCGGCCTGCGCGCCTCGTTCGACATCGCGGAGCTCGCGGCGGCGCATGACGCACGTTATCTGGTCTCGCACACCTTCGATGGGCCTATTGCGCGGGCCGTCACGGCCGAGCTGGCCCTCGCGCTTCAAACAGAGCTCGCGGCGGGCCTCGGCTCGCACCCCGCGCTCGCCCTTTGGCCGCCCCACAAGATCGCGGCGATCCGCAAACGGAGGATCGTGCCGCACGACGCGCCCGGCCTAGGCCTTCAGTTTTACGAGGGGCTCGATGCATGAGTTGAGCGTGCTCGCCGCCGCCGTCGAAGCGCCGTCACGGGATTGCATGATCGCAGAGGGTCGAGTTTGGTCGTATGCGCATACGGCGAAACGCGTGCGTGCGGCCATCTCGATGCTTCGGGATCGCGGTGTCGTGCCCCGAGACCGGGTGGCGCTTACACCGAACCTCGATGCCGATTCCTTGATCTGGTTGTATGCGCTCTTCGAGCTCGGCTGTCCGGCGGTCTTGCTCCACCCCCGGCTCACCGAGCGCGAGCGCGAGCAACTGCTGCAAGAGGCACAGCCCGCTCACCTGATCACCGAGCGCTCGACCGATGAAGCAGCCGTCGAGGAAGCCTGGTTCCCGGAACCGATCGATGCCCGCGAGACGCTGGCCATCGCGTACACCTCCGGCTCCACAGGGCGGCCCCGCGGCGCCCAATTGTCGCGTCGCGCGTTCATCGCATCGGAGGCGGCACACGCCGCGAATCTCGGATGGGCGCCCGAAGACCGCTGGCTGTTGTGCATGACTCCCGCGCACATCGGTGGTTTGTCGATAGTCACTCGGTGCCTGATAGCCAGGAAATGCGTCGTGTTGAGCCGAGGCGCGTTCGATTCCGCCACGGCGATCCGGACCATGGCCGAGGATCGCGTGACCCTCGCAAGCCTCGTGCCCACGATGTTGCGGCGGCTGCTGCGCACCGAAGACCCACGATGGACTCCAGGCTCCGACCTCCGAGCAGTGTTGGTTGGGGGAGCGCAGCTTCCAGACACGCTTCGCGCGTTAGCGCTCGAGCGCGGTGTTCCGATCCTGGCGACCTACGGCTGCACCGAAGCTTGCTCGCAGCTCAGCACTCAGAGCCCCGAACAACGTGGGCGTCCCGGATCGGGTGCGCCGCTTCCGGGCGTCCAAGTACGCGTCGAGGAAGGTGAGATCCAGGTTCGGGGCGAGGTGCTCATGGACGGATACTTCGGCGAGGCTCACGACGCCGCACCATGGACTCCCGACGGATGGCTGCGCACCGGAGATCTCGGCTGGTTCTCGCCGGACGGCCAGCTTCACATCCGTGGGCGCATCGACGACCTGATCGTCACAGGCGGCGAGAACGTCTCTCCGCAGGAAGTCGAAAGCTGGCTCGAATCGGTCCCGGGGATTGAGGCCGCGTGTGTATTTTCACTGCCGCACGAGGACTGGGGACAAGAAGTGGTCGCCGCCCTGGTCACTGACGCCACTCGATACGACGCGGGCATTCTGCGCGCACGACTCGTTCGCGAGCTCGCGCCACACAAGCGTCCCAAGCGAATTTGTGCCCTCGATGGGTTCCCCTCGAATCGCTCTGGAAAGCTCGACCGTGCTGCCGTGGTCGCACTTTGCTCGGGCCAATTGCGTCCGATTTAGTCTCCGTGGCGACCTGCGGTTTCTGCTACCGTTCCGTTCTGGAAGGGAGACATTGGCATGGTCGAACAGATCAACGCTTCGCACATTCTGCTCATGTACGCGGGTTCGGAGCGTTCCTCCGCCACTCGAAGCAAAGAAGACGCCAGGTCGCAAATCGCGGCAATCGAGAAGCGATTGCAAGAAGGTGCCGACTTCGCTGCTCTTGCGCGTGAGCACTCCGACTGCGGCTCCGCGCTTGGAGGCGGTGATTTGGGTGGATTCGGTCGCGGTCAAATGGTCAAAGGCTTCGAAGACGCCGCGTTTGCACTGAACGTCGGGGACACCAGTGGGATCATCGAGACTCCATTCGGCTTCCACATCATTCATCGCACGGCTTGATCGCCTATCGAGCTCCGCCCGACTGGCTCAGAAACTCTCGAACGATCGGCCGGTAGCCTTCTCGGAAGCTCGGATACTCGAATCGATATCCGGTGCCCCGCAATCGCGTGTTCCGGCAGCGCTTACCCGAGGGTTCGGCCATCGCAACAGGCGGCGGCTCAATGCCCAGCTCGGCGCTGAGCCAGGTGACCACATCAGCGCTGGTCGCCGGCTCGTCGTCGGAGCCCAAGTACAGAGACTCCGGATTTCGGAGGCGCATGAGGTGATGCAAGGCCCCTGCGCAGTCCTGCACATGGATACGGTTGGTCCAAGTTCCCGCTGCGCCGGCGTCTCCATCCCAGGCTTTGCGTACCATCCGGGTTCTTCCCGGTCCGTAGATCCCGGATAACCGTACGTTGATCCCCAGCTCTGGCCCGTGCCGAACGACCGCCTCTGCTTCGAGCAGGACGCGACCGTTGAACTGCAGAGGTTCCGTTGCGGAGGATTCGTCCACCCACTGTCCTTGGTTCTGACTGTAGACCGCCGTGCTCGATGTGAAGAAGACCCGTCGAAGCGAAGATCCCGCGGCTCGAAGGGTGCCCAATAGATCGATGAGCCCCTGCACGTAGACCGCTCGATAGTGCGTCTCGTCCCGGCGGTCCGCGCTGGCCGTGTAGAACAGATAGTCGAACGCAGCGGGAGGCGGCCCGAAGCTGAGGGGGTCGATCAAGTCGATGCGCCAGGGCTTGATTCCCACGGCGAGAGCCTCGGGGCGTCGCCGTATCCCCCAGACCTCGCACCCGTCGGCGAGCAGGCGGGTCGCAAGCGCGTTTCCCACGTCGCCGCACCCGGCGATCAAGACCTTGTTTGGCATGCCTCAGCTACAAAGGCGATTGCCGCCCTTGCCCTTCGCCGAATATGCAAAATCGTCGGCGCGTTTCAAGACGGTTTCCACCGTATCTCCCGGACGCGCAATGCTCAAACCTGCGCTCGCCGTCACCGGGTTCCTGGGGTCGTACTTCATGCCCACCTCGCGGATCGCAGCGACGAAGCGGTTTCCCGCCACACGACCCTCCTCTTGATTGGTGTCCGGG
>JBAVOF010000696.1:0-6210 GCA_049691835.1 Polyangiales bacterium | reverse complement strand
AGCTCGCGCAGCACGACGACGTGTACGAGGACATCGCCACCAAGTTCTTCGAGCACTTTCTCTACATTGCGCAGGCGATGGAACGGGTTGGAGGGCAGGGTGGGCTCTGGGACGAAGAGGACGGCTTCTTCTACGACTGGCTCGACCTTCGCGATGGCCAAGGTGTTTCCCGCAAGATTCCACTGCGCGCGCGTAGCATGGTGGGACTGATTCCGCTTTTCGCAGTCGAGGTGTTGGATGAAAGCGTCTTGAACCGGCTTCCCGGCTTCAAAGCGCGCATGGAGTGGTTTCTCAAGCATCGCCCCCAACTGGCTGGTCTGGTCTCTCATTGGGACGTGCCGGGTGTCGGGAAGCGTCGCTTGCTGTCCATGCTGAGGGGTCATCGAATGAAATGCCTGCTCGCGCGCATGCTGGACGAGCGGGAGTTCCTCTCGGAGCACGGGGTACGCGCACTTTCACGGATTCATTTGGAGCAACCGTTTCGTTTCGACAGCTGCGGCCGCGAGCTCACCGTTCGATACACCCCGGCGGAGTCGGATTCCAACCGCTTCGGAGGCAACTCGAACTGGCGCGGGCCAGTGTGGATGCCGCTCAACTACATGATCGTGGAGTCGCTACAGCGTTTCCACTACTACTACGGGGACGATTTCAAGGTCGAGTGTCCCACCGGCTCAGGAAAGCACTTGACGATCCTCGAGGTAGCCAACGAGCTGACGCGACGCCTGACGCGGCTCTTCTTGCGAGACGACGACGGTCACCGGCCCGTCTTCGGCAACAACCCCAAGCTTCAAAATGACCCTATGTTCCGAGATCACCTGTTGTTCTACGAATACTTCGATGGGGACAATGGCCGCGGCGTGGGCGCCTCCCATCAGACTGGGTGGACCGCTTTGGTCGCCAAGCTGATTCAGCCGAGGCAGTAACGAGTGGGCTTGCGAGCTCGCTCGTCACATTGGCCGCGGAGTAGGGCGTTCGGCGAGAGACGCTACAGAAGCTCCGCGCGCCGGAGCGTGCACCGGGGTCGATGCCACGCTCGAAGCCGTAGTCAAACACGTAACAGGCGAATCCTCCGTCATCTCGGTCTTCCCTCGGACCCAGTCGAGCTCGAACCTGCGCGGGCGCCCCCCGAGCTCGACGACACGTGGGCTTGTTGACCGCGCTCAGGTTCGAAAGCCGAGCGATTGGGCCACTGCGTCGCTCCGGCGTCGGCCGTGGCGTTTCTGCCCCTCTGGGAGGCGAATACACTGCCTAGACCGCGTTTGTTTGCCGGCCTCTTAGCCCATCGGGCTCGTGCTGAGAGCCGAATTCCCCGGTACCAGATGTTGTGTCGCGGGTCGAAGTGCTGCGCCGGGCGTGTTAAGAGGCGCGAAGCAAGCCTTGAGGGCAACACTCTTGTTGAGCACGCCCACGCCATAGATGAGCAGCGTTATGCGCGCTTCTTCTGATAGGTACCCATCAACACCGCGTCAGCCAGGACGTGACCCCGCATTCGTTGGTCGAGCTGTGCTCTGGTGAGTCGGCCTCGGACGTCGATGCGGGAGTCGAGCGCATACAGGTGGAAGAAGTAGCGATGCCGTCCAATCGGTGGGCAAGGGCCGCCCCAACCTGCGCGCTTCCAGTCATTGAGGCCTTGGCATGTGCCCTCCGGTAGATCTGCAGACGGAGCTCCTTCTGCGAGCCCTTTGCCATTGGGTGGGAGATTGAAGAGCACCCAGTGCACCCACACCATTTTGGGGGCACCAGGATCGGGCGCATCCGGATCATCCACAATGAGCGCGAAGCTCCGAGTGCCCTTCGGTGGCGAGCCCCACTCGAGGGGCGGCGAGATGTCTTCACCTTCGCAGGTGTATTTGGTTGGGATTTCTTCTTGGTTGTCGAAGGCGGTCGAGCGAATGTGGAACATGGGGCAGCAGTATCCCACGGGCCGTCGAGCTTCGCAGCTTGGATCAGCGGGTGAGGGAAGCTTCGGTGTCACGCAGCGCGATGTCCGCAAACGCGCGCACGGACTGCAGCTGCATCAGCGCCTGTTCGACAGAAACACCACCGGTTTCCTGTCCGTGGGGGACGCTTCACAGACAAAAGCTCACCCAGGGGCCGGCTGGAGGAGCTCACGCAGAATTTGCAGCACGCGCTCGTTGTCCTCCGGAAGCGCTGTGGTGACGCGCATGAAGCCCTTGCCGAGCCTTGGGTCGTTGAGTGGTTTGAGAAGCACGCCTCGCCGCTCCATCTTCTCGCTCAAATCAGCTGCATCGAGGGGCGAGAAATCCGCGAGGAAGAAGTAGGTGTCGCTTGGATAGGTGCGGACCCCCAGCCCTCGAAGCTCCCGAGCCAGCTCTTCGGCCCACGACCGGAGTTGCAAGGCACGATCGGCGATCTTCGCCTCCTGCTGTAGTGTGGCGATCGCGGCGGCCTGGCTGACCCTCGCCAGCGGATAGGCATCGTTGTGGGCGTTTAGCTCGTGGGCCGTCGCCTCTGGAAGCAGTGCATAGCCCACACGAAAACCCGCCAGACTGTGTGCCTTCGACAGAGTACGGGTCACGATCAGGTTCGAATGCTGCGGTACTAGATGAGCCACCGACTCGCCCGCGAGACCAATGAAAGCCTCATCGACGAGAAACCAGGTATCGGGATGCTTCCGGAGAAGAGCTGGCAGGGGGCTCATACCGAAGGTGCCGCCATTCGGGTTGTTTGGATTGACGATGACCGCGATCGTGGTCCCGGCTGGAACCTCGAGATCGCGAAGATCGAACGCGAAATCCGCCTCCGGGCGCAGTAGCGTCTCGGTGTATCGCTGCGCGATCTCGGTGAACAGGTTGTACGTGGGCGTCAATAGGTGAGCCTGCTGCCCGAAGCGATCGAAAATCTGCCTGAGGATGATCTCGGAGCCTGCATTGATGTGAATCGACGAAATCGGTACACCAACACGCTCGCTGATCAACTGATGCAGGGGCGCCGAATACGGCTCGGTGTAGTAGTTGCTTCGGGGCAGCTCGGACTGCGCAGCCTCAATCGCCTCCTCGAGAGGTGGCAGGGGGTTCTCGCACAGCAAGAGTTTGATGCCTTCGAATGTGCCACCTCCTTTTTCCTGTTTGGACATCTTTTATCCTTCTCAGGGCTGCATCATTGTTCGGCCTCTTTCAGTCAGAGCCGTCCCGCTACCGTCGCCGCCGGCCTCTGCCGTGTCTTCCTTCACCACCACAACCGTCCTCGCGACCAATGCATCGCTCGAACGCGGGAAGATGACGTTGCTGAGAGGCGGCCTGCAGTCGACGAAACGTCTCTTGAACGTCGGGATATTCGCGAGCGGCTTCGATGAGCTTCACGTATAACGCGGCGTTTTCGCGCTCCGCTTTCGCCGCGTCCTCACATGCCTTTCGCAATGATTCGGGCGCGGATACGCGTCCCGCCCATTGGTCTGCTGTGACTGCAATCCCATGCTTTTCGCACCGTCGCTTCAGTGCTTGGATGTGCTGCTCCTCGGATTCCACGATGTGGAGGAAGGGGCGCACCTCGCCGAATGCATCGAGCACAGCGCGGTACGTAGCTCGCGCATGGTACTCATCATCGAGGGCTGCGTGTAGCGCTTCTTCGAGAGACATCCCCATGGCTGACTCCTGATTCCGTTCGCACGCGGGCTCTGCATCCCGCCATGAGCTCCTTTATAGGATTACCAATGTGATGGCCATCAGAGCGATTCCGCAGAGCAGGCCATAGACCGCATAGTGACCCTTGTCGTACTTCTTGGCGTTCGGAATCAACTGGTCTAGCGACACGAACGCCATGACTCCCGCCACGGCGGCGTCGACGACCCCCAAGAGGCTGTCTGAGCGATACGCGCGGAAAATGAAATACCCGATCAGCGCGCCTATCGGCTCCGCAAGACCGGACCAAAACGAGTACCAAAACGCCTTTCTTCGACTCCCTGTCGCGTAATAGATGGGGATGGCCACGGACACGCCTTCCGGCACGTTGTGCAGCGCGACGGCGATTGCGATCGGGATTCCAACTTTGAGGTCATAGAGCGCCGAGGCAAAGGTGGCCAAACCTTCTGGGAAGTTGTGGATTGCGATCGCCAAAGCTGTCACCAGGCCCACTCGCTTGAGCTCGGGGAATGGGTTCTCCATACGGAGGTCCTCGACCAGCACGGCCTCATGGGGGTTCTCTGCCGTCGGTACAACGACGTATTCGTCCGCTTTGCAAAGATTGCGGCCAGACTCCCGATTCCCGTGGCCAGGCCCGCCAGCGTGGTCAACCCCAGTGCCAACGGCCACGCGCTGTCGAAGGCTGATATATCGAGGACGTCGGGCACGCAGAAGATGATGTCACCTCTCGGCGTGCAATGGGGCATTGATCCGTCACCGGCCATGCAAAGCTACGCGGCGCGCAGAGGCATCTCCGTGAGCTCCGGCACGGCAGAGGAGCCTCCCTTTGAGGACGAGTCCTTCGACGCGGTGTTGGCGGTGACGACGATCTGCTTTGTCGATGATGCTCGCCGGATGGTTGCCGAGGCACGACGGGTCTTGCGGCCAAACGGACAGCTCGTCATCGGCTTCATCGAGCGAGCGGGCGAGCTCGGGGGACAGTACCTGCACAAACAGCTCGACAACGTGTTCTACCGCGAGGCCACGTTCTACTCCGCCATGGAGGTGCAGATGCTCCTGGCCGAGACCGGTTTTGAGCGCCCGGTCTGGGTACAAACGCTGTCGCGACCGCTCGATGAGATCGTCGAGATCGAACCGATCAAGTCCGGCCACGGCCAAAGCGGGCCGAGCCCGCCGACGAAGCATGTGAACAGGACCACATTGGTCCTGGGGCTTCGGTGCTTGTTGACTTCAGGCACGAGGTGCGACGTTCCGATACGGACGAAGTTTTCCGCCGCGAAGGCCACAAGGGGCATGATGCTGCGTTCGAACGTCGACTTCTTCGGCAAGAGCGTGAAGCTGCCGACGAGCGCGATGGCGCTCGTGAGCATGCCAACGAGAACGATTCATGTGAGCGTTGTGTTTTCTCGTTCGGGGCCCCGCGCGAACGCAGCGTTCCGTGGACCCGTGACCGATCCCCGGAAATTCGGTAAGGTGAGGACCAGTTTCTCGTTGGAAGTGATTCTTGAAACCGGGAGGGGTTGAGCACATTCGACATGGAAAGGGCGATGCATGATCCTGCGGCAGTCTTTGCCCACCCAGAGGATGTTGTGGATGCACGACTCACCAACCAGCAGAAGATAGCCATCCTGAACGATTGGGCCTACGACGCGAGGGAGCTTGAGGTCGCGGAGGAAGAAGGTATGGTCGGGACGACGGAAAGCTCACTTCACCAGATTCTCCTGTCGCTCAAACGCTTGGTTGGAGAGATCGATGTCGAGCATCCTGGCCCATCGAAACATCATCCGCTGGGGGATTGACCGATAGGAGCGACGAACGCGGATCGACCGTGAACGAGCACGGATCGAAGCGCACGTCGAGGGTATTCGGCGCCACGAAGGCGCTATCTCCGCCCACGAGCTAGGGCTCGCAGAGATTGACGCTGGCACATGCGGCGGGTGCGAAGAAGCGGAGCCTCCTGCGCGTGCAAGCGCGGCCGTTGCGCATGGGCAGCAAACGAGCGTCCACATGCATTTGGCGAAGCGGCAGAATGAGATTGCCGGACGCCTTTCGCTACTCGTCGATCTCCTGGAGCTCTCTGAGCCCATCGGGCGCATGCTGAGAGCCGATGTCAAAAACAAATTGACGCGGTACTAGATCTTATGTCGCGTGGGGGCGCCACCGACAGTACCTTTGAATTCGCTATGCTCCTCGACCGCTGGCCTATGCGGCCTTCGGGTCAACATCCTTGCCCCGAGCTCCGTCGAGACGGGCTGCAGCGAGCACTTACCATTCACTAGTCCCTTTCCCCAGAAAAAGGGCTGCTGGAGGTTCCACGTCGCGTCCTGGCGATGTCGACACGAGCAAGGCAATAGAGGAATGGAGCGCATCGGCGGCGTGTCCGATACAAAAGCTGGATCCGTCAGCGCATCAACCTCACGCAGTACCATCGGTTTTCAGGGCAACTCCCACCGGACGATTGCAGGCTCACCCTGCCAGTTCTCGAAGGCCGTCGAGGCGCCTTCGATGTCAGTGAACGTTGAACCGTCGTTCGAGCCCTGGACACGCACCTGTTTCGGAACCCAAGGCCCATACGAAACAAAGAGAATCCCGGCCGTGCGGTGGATCC
>JBAVOF010000695.1:0-6785 GCA_049691835.1 Polyangiales bacterium | reverse complement strand
GGCCATGTACTTCGACTACACCCCCGAGCAAGAATCGTTGCGAGACGAGCTCCGTGCCTACTTTGATCGCCTCATCACCAAGGAGCTCCTTGCGGAGCTCGACGAGGCGGAGGGTGGGGGGCCACTCTATCGTCAAGCGATGCAGCAGTTGGGTGCTGATGGCTGGCTCGGCATCGGCTGGCCGAAGGAGCACGGCGGCCAGGGCCGCGGGCCGATCGAGCAGTTCATCTTTTTCGACGAGGTGCAGCGGGCGGGTTTTCCGATCCCAATTCTGACGCTCAACACCGTGGGCCCGACGCTGCTCAAGTTCGGTACCGAGCAGCAGAAGGCCAAATACCCCCCAAAGATCCTCGAGGGCAAGTGCCATTTTTCGATCGGGTATACCGAGCCCGGCTCGGGGACCGACCTCGCTTCGCTCCAAACGAGCGCCGTCCGAGACGGTGACGTCTACGTCATCAACGGTCAGAAGATTTGGACGAGTCTCGCGGACCATGCGGATTACATCTGGCTCGCCTGCCGAACCGATCCCCAAGCGCCGCCGCACAAGGGCATCTCCATCATCATCGTGCCGGCCGATGCGGAGGGTGTTCAGATCACCCCGATGCGCGCGCTGGGAGAGAACAATGTACACGCGGTCTACTACGACAACGTACGGGTGCCGATCGAGAACCTGGTGGGAGAAGAGAACAAGGGCTGGCACCTCATCACGACCCAGCTCAATCACGAACGAGTGGCGCTGTGCTCCGTTGGTCCGCTCGAAAAGATTTGTACCGAGACGATCGCGTGGGCGAAACGGACGCCCAATGGTGATGGGGGCATGCTCATCGACCTGCCCTGGGTGAGAACGAACTTGGCTCGCGTGTACGCGAAGCTCGAGGTGCTCAAGCTCCTGAACTGGCAGCAGGCTTGGGGGATCGCAAAGGACACGCTTTGTCCGGCCGATGCTTCCGCCATCAAGGTCTTTGGCTCCGAGTTTTACGTCGAGGGGTCGCGGCTGCTGATGGAGGTGCATGGGGCGGCAGGGGTGCTGCACCACAGCTCCGAAGGAGTGTTCCTTCGGGGACGCCTCGAGAAATACTACCGCATGTCCTTGGTGCTCACCTTCGGCGGTGGCACCAACGAGATTCAACGGGACATCATTTGTCAGGCGGGGCTCCGGATGCCACGGCTCGGGCGACGCTGACGAGGCCAGAAATGGATTTCTCATTTTCCGAAGACCAGAACAGCATCCGGGAGCTCGTCAAGCAGGTGCTCGGCGACATCGTGACCGATGATTCGCTCAAGGGGCTCGCCAAGGAGGGCACCTGGTTCCACGCGTCCGCATGGAGGCAACTCGCGGAGTCCGAGATGCTTGGTTTGGCCATTCCCGAGGAGTATGGTGGTGCCGGCCTGGGCTTGACGGAGCTTTGCCTCCTGCTGCAACAAGTTGGACGCACGGTTGCACCGATTCCAGTTCTCGAGACGCTCGTCGCCGCCGCGCTTCCACTAGCGGAGTTTGGGACCCCGGAGCAGAAGGATCGCTTCCTCGCCGGCGTTGCGCAGGGGAGCACGATCGTGACGGCGGCTCTGGTCGATTCGAGGAGCCGCAATCCGCTCAGGCCCTCCGCCGTTGCGAGGAACAGTGGTGACGGTTGGCTCGTGACGGGGCGATTCAGCAATGTTGCCTACGTGGATCTAGCGCTTCAGATCGTCGTTCCTGCGCGTACCGAAGAGGGTGCCATCGTGGTGCTGCTGGTCGATCCCAAGGCCGATGGGATTCGCCTGGCCGAGCAACGCGGCACCAACGGTCAGCCGCTCTGGCTCCTCGAGCTCACCGATACTCCGGTCGCCGCGGTCGATGCGCTCGGCGGCGTCGAAGCGGGCGAAAAGGTGCTTCGCTATCTGCTCGACCGCACCCGTCTCGGCATCTGCGCCGTAGAGTACGGAATCGCCGAGCAGGCCCTCTTCATGACCGCCAAGTACTCTGGCGAGCGCAAGCAGTTCGGTGTCCCCATCGGCGCCTTTCAAGGTGTGACCCAGCGGGTGGGCGATGCGTACATCGACGTGCAGGCGATGCGATCGTCGATGTGGCAGGCTTGCTGGCGTCTCGAACGGGGCCTCGACGCCGACAAGGAGCTTGCAGTGGCCAAGTTCTTCGCTTCCGAGGCGGGCGCCCGAGTGGTAGCGGCCGCCCAGCACGTTCATGGCGGTATGGGCTTCGACCGGGACTATCCGCTCTACCGTTACTTCATGACCTCGAAACACCTCGAGCTCACCTTGGACAGCGCCCCGGAGAGCCTGACTCGACTCGGTGACCTTCTCGCCGACTGAGCGGACCCTCCAGTCGCAGCGCCCCGACAGAGGGCGCCTTCCGACGAAGGAAAGATCCCTGCCTGGTGGCCGTAGGTCGGTGAAGCCTTCGGCACCAGGCAGGGAGGTGGGAATGAAGGCGGGGGTGTTTTCTCACAATATGCAGCGCCTCCCGGTGTGTTACGTTGATGGCGATGGCCGTCACCAACTTTTTGAGAGCCGAGGCGCTGACCAGTGAATCAAAGACCAACTACATTCGCGAGGCTTGGAACCGCCTCGAGCGAATCCCTGGGGGAAAGCGGATTTTCAGCCGTCTCGTGGGCATGCTGGCGCCCTACACCGGCACGATAGGGGCGGTGGTCCAGGAGCTGGGCGACGGATACGCACGAGTCACCCTGGCCGACCGGCACGCCGTGCGCAATCACCTCTCCTGCATCCACGCCGTCGCTCTCGCGAATCTCGTCGAGCTGACCGGCAACGTCGCACTGGGTTACTCATTGCCCGACGATGCCCGCTTCATCGTCGCCGGCATGGCCCTGGTCTACGTCAAGAAGGCGCGCGGAATGATCACCGGTGAATGCCAGATCCCTGCGATCACCTCCAGCGCCAAGCAGGAGTACCAGATCAAAGTCACGCTCCGGGATGAGAGCGGGGACCTGGTCGTGGAGGGCACGCTGCGCACGCTCGTCGGACCGAAACCGCAGGGGTAGCGTTGCCAGTGACGGGGCACGGGGCCGCGCGACTTCGGGCTATGACGGACGGCTCGCCTTGCAAACGCGGCCGGATGAACTGGGGAGATTCGGTCATGCAAGCCCGTCCCCGGCGCTCGCGCCCGGTCGTTCGGCTAGGCGCTTGCGCTGCGGATCAGTTCCTGCGCCGCGGCTCTCGCCTGGTCAGTGACTCTGACGCCGCCCAGCATGCGTGCGATCTCCTCCAAGCGTTCCGTGTCGGACAGCAGGCGGATGTCACTCTTGGTGCGCTTGCCTACGACTTCCTTGTGAACGCGGTAGTGCGCGTCGGCGTATGCGGAAATCTGCGGCAGGTGCGTGATGCAGAGGACCTGACTGTGCTGCGCCACTTCGTGGATCTTGCGGCCGATCACTTCAGCCACCGCGCCCCCGACACCTGCATCCACTTCGTCGAAGACGTAAAGGCTAGCGGGGCCTATGCCTGCCAGCACGCGCTTGATCGCGAGCATCGCGCGTGACAACTCTCCACCGCTGGCGATCTTGCGAAGCGGCTTCGCTTCTTCGCCCCGGTTGGGCGCGATCAAGAGCTCGGCGTGGTCGATTCCCGTTGGCGAGAGGCGCGCGCCTTGGACCTGGAGCTCACGTGGGCCGCCCTCGAGCGCGGCAAGCTCGACCGTGACCTTGGCTTCTCCCATGCCGAGAGACGAGAGCTCCGCACTGATCGCGTTGCTGAGCTTCGCCGCTGCGGCTTGACGTTTGGTACGCAGCCGTAGCGCGATGCGTGTTGCCTCCTCGAGCGCTTCGTCGTACTCACGCTGAGCGCGGTCGAGCCGTTCCTCATAGCGCTCCAGCGAGGCGAGCTCGCTGGCTGCCTGGTCGCGGTAGGCAAGAAGGCCCGGGCCGTCGTCGCCGTATTTCCTCTTTACTCGGGACAACCGGTCGAGCTGCTCTTCGAGCAGGGCCAAGCGCTCGGGCTCGAATGAAAGATCTCGTGCATAGCTTCCGAGCTCGGAGGCGGCGTCCTCGAGTTGCACCAGCGCCTCGCGGACCTGCGCGGCGATCGGCTCGAGGCTCGGGTCGAAACCAGACGCATGCTCGACCGACGCGGCAATGCGCGACAGCGCACCGCAGATCGCCTCATCGTCGGAGTAGAGATGTGCCTCTGCTTCTCCTGCGGCGGTGCCGAGCTTTTCAGCGTGGCGAAGCCGCTCGCGCTCGATGAGAAGCTCCTCTTGGTTTTCGAGCACGTCCCGAAGCGAGTCGATCTCGTCGACCTGAAACTGAAGGAGATCTTCGCGATCTGCACGCCCGCGTTCTTCGGTGACGATTTCCTCGAGACGCCCTGCCGCTTCCACCAGCCCTGCGTGGGCGCTCCCGACCTCTTCGAGCAGCTGCCAATGGCTCGCGAATGCATCGAGATAGCTGAGATGATGCCTGGCGTCCGCGAGCGAATGGTACTCGTGCTGTGAGGAGATGTCCGCGAGCCCCTTGGTCACCTCCTTGAGCTGGGCGAGTGTGACGAGCCGCCCGTTGACGTAGGCTCGCGTTCTGCCGGCGGCGTTCACGATCCTTCGAATCAGCAGCTCCCCGTCCGTCTCCACACCCTGGTCGCGCAAACCGCTCAACACGGATGGCTGGTCGCTCAGATCGAAAAGCGCTTCGACCTCTGCAGCCTCCGCGTCCGTTCGAACGACCTCTGGCCGTCCTCGGGCGCCGAGCACGAGCTGAAGTGCGTCGACCAGGATCGATTTGCCGGCACCGGTCTCACCTGTGACGATGTTGAGGCCCGCATCGAGCTCGACCTCGAGCGTTTCGATGATGGCGAAGCTCCGCACGCGCAGGCACGTCAGCACGGCCGAAGCTCTAGCACAGGCGTTGCGTGGGCGCTGCACAAGCGCTAGCAAACCTCCCGAATGGCCTCTTCATCCGAAATTCGGGAATCGTTCCTGCGCTTCTTCGCGGAGCGGGGGCACGAAAGGGTCGCCTCCGGTCCGCTCGTTCCGCCCAACGACCCGACCCTGATGTTCGCCAACGCGGGCATGGTCCAGTTCAAAGACGTATTCACGGGCAAAGAGGAGCGGTCCTACTCGCGCGCTACCTCGTCGCAGAAGTGCATTCGCATCAGCGGCAAGCACAACGATCTCGAAAACGTCGGTGTCACTGCGCGACATCACACTTTCTTCGAGATGCTCGGCAATTTTTCGTTCGGCGACTACTTCAAGCGCGACGCCATCAAGTTTGCCTGGGACTACTTCATCGACACACTCGCACTGGATCCCGAACGCATCGTGGTTACCGTCTTTGGCGGCGAAGGCGGGCTTGCGCCGGCTGATGACGAAGCCGCGGCGATCTGGAAGGACGTCACGGGTTTTCCGAGCGAACGGATTATCCGTTGCGGCGCCAAGGACAATTTCTGGCAGATGGGCGACACTGGACCTTGCGGCCCCTGCTCCGAGATCCACTACTGCCTCGGTCTCGACGAGATCGACGTTCGGAGATTCGGCGAAGAGCCCTCGGCCGACGGTCGCGGATGGTTTGAGCTGTGGAACCTCGTCTTCATGCAGTTCGAGCGGCATGCCGATGGCACCATGAAGTCGCTACCGGCCCCCTCTATCGACACCGGAGCCGGGCTCGAGCGGATCGCCGTAGTCGAACAGGGGGTGTTGAGCAACTACGACACCGATCTCTTGCGGCCAATCGTCGACTTGGCTGCCGAAATCTCCGGCAAGCGTTATCGGGGGAGTCAGTCCGAGACCGACATCAGCATGCGGGTCATCGCGGACCATGCCCGGACCGCGGCGTTCTTGATCTCCG
The DNA here is from genome assembly GCA_049691835.1 of Polyangiales bacterium. Lineage (GTDB taxonomy): Bacteria > Myxococcota_A > Polyangia > Polyangiales > Houyiibacteriaceae > SG8-38. The sequence continues at coordinate 993 of JBAVOF010000695.1, read as the reverse complement.
AGGGTGTTTTCCCGGACAGAGACGGGCGGGAGTACGTCTTGCGCCGTGTGATGCGCCGCGCGATTCGCCACGGCCACCGCCTGGGGATCGGCGAGCCGTTCTTGCATCACTGCGCGCTTCGCGTGGTCGACAAGATGGGTGAGGTCTACCCGCAGCTGAGCGAGCGACGTGCCCTGATCGAAGAGATAACCCATCAGGAGGAAGAACGCTTTCGACGCACACTCGATCGCGGCCTCGAGCTCATAGCGGACAATACGGAATGGGTAGAACAGGGTGGCGTTCGCTCACTCCCCGGTAAGGTCTCGTTTAGGCTCTACGACACCTACGGCTTCCCCCTCGACCTTCAAGAGGTCATCGGCAAAGAGCAAAGCTTCGAGATTGATCACGAAGGGTTCGACGCGGAGCTCGATAAGGCGCGAACGCGCAGTCAGGGGTCGAAAGTCGGAAGCAATGCCGTGGCTGACGTCTATCCGGCACTGGCTCAAGACCTCGGCGCGATCGAGTTCATCGGTTACGAAACCGAAAGCGCAGATGGCGAGGTGGTTGCGCTGCTCCGTGGCGGCTCCCGGGTGGACGTGCTCGGGCCGAGCGACGAGGGTGAGATCGTCACGCGCACGACGCCGTTCTATCCCGAGCAGGGCGGTCAGGTAGGGGATCGTGGCGTCATCGTCGCCGAGGGCCTGCACTTCGATGTCGACGACACTCAGAAACCCGTCGACGGTTTGATCGTCCACCGTGGCACGGTCCTCTCGGGCTCGGTCAAGCTGGGTGACTTGGTAGGACTTCGTGTTGACCAGCAGCTTCGCACTGCGACCCGCCGCAATCACAGCGCGACGCACCTCCTGCACTGGGCCCTGCGCCAGGTCGTCGGCGAGACCGCCACGCAGAAGGGCTCCCTGGTGGGCCCCAGCCGCCTCCGCTTCGACTACAGCGGAACCCGTCCGCTCGATGCGTCCGAGATCGAGCGGATCGAAAACCTCGTCAATGCCCGTG
>JBAVOF010000694.1:0-4300 GCA_049691835.1 Polyangiales bacterium | reverse complement strand
GGTGACGGGGGCGCCCGGCGCGACGAGTTGCCAAATCGATCAATCCCCTGGCACGATGTATCCCGTCGTCGCCAGGTCGATCACAGTCGTGCCTGCGACCTGCACACCAGTGCCATGAGCTGATGGGCGACGGGCCTGAGCCGCTAGAACATCCACCCTACGCCGGCGTTCCAGCGATTTACGCTCAGACCTGCCGAGGGCAGCTCGTATTGGTAGTCGAACTTCAATACGACTTGAGGGATCGGTCTGTAACTCAGGCCGATCGTCGGCACAAGAATCGCAGGCAGATCGTAGGCAGGGTCTGACTCCCTGAACGTCGTGTCGTAATAGTCGAGCCGTGCGAACGGCACGAGCGCCATGGCGGTGTCGACATAGAAAAGGACGTTATAGCCGAGCTCGCCATAGACCCCAAAGAGGTTCGAGCCCACGGTGCTGATTGGCTCGGTTTCGTCGGGAGGGATCTCGCGGAGCGCATCTGTGTCGCTTACATGAAAATACGCGATCACGGCGCGCGACTCGAAGCCCTTGCGGAGGACGCGCCAATCACCGGAAACGCCAGGGACCTTCACGTTCACATCGGGGAGGTCCTTGGGTCCCGCAAGGCAGAAGTACGGCGATAGGCCGAGGATCATTCCAAGCATGGGTTCCCATTCGGCGCGGGCGGTGAATGCGGGACCGTTCAGCACGGCCTCGGACACCTTGAGTCGGCCACCGCGAAGTCCTGTGCCGCCGGAGAAGCCGTCGGCATCCAGCCCACTCAGGACATAGAGCTCGTAGCGGAACCGATCGTTCGGTTGGCCCCAGATGCCAACGCCCCCTTCGCGCCAGGTGGTTGGAATGATCACTCGGTCGACCTGCGGACGTTCGACACCGTTGAAGATGGGAGGCTCGTGCCATTGGTTGATGATGCCCATCGGCACCAGAATGACGCCGGCGCGCAGGTTGAGCGCCTCGCTAGTGCCCTTGAGCAGGCGCCAATCGATGAACGCTTGCTCCACTGCGACCTCGCCGGGTATCGCTACCCCGCCGCTGGTGGCGACGAATCCGTGCTCCAGCTCGACCTCGGAATAGAACTGGAACCGATCGTTGAAACGATGAGCGAAGAACAAAACGAAGCGATGCAGATCGAGCGCAGAGCTCAGGCTCCCGCCTTCGGGTTTCCACATGTTCAAGTGCAGCTCGCCGTAGCCACCGACCGTAGTCTTCCTTTCACCGTGCAAGCGCGCCTGCTGCATCCCCCGCATGCGATCGAACTCGAGCTCGTACGATCCAGCCATCGGCTCCTGAGGCGCAATCTCCCCCGGAGGCAACACGATCTCCGGTCCCTCGGGCGAACCGGTTGCGTCCGTGGTCGGGGAGGGCGCAGGGGCTGCGTCGACGCTCGGCGTTTGCTCTGCTGGAGGTTCTTCGCCCGGGGGCAACACGGGCGTGTCCGGCTCTTGTGCGCGGGCCGTGGGGACGGCCAAGGTACAGGCGCTCGTCGCGAGCGCCACTGTGGATGCGAGCGCCAAGCCCTTGAATCCATGGCTCATTTTTGCGTGCCTCTGTTGCAAGTGAAAATGATTTTCAGCTTCATTAGCACGCTGAAACAGGGGTGCAAACCTGATCCCGATGGCACACCCTGGCTCATGAGCTATCCTGAAATCATTGTGTTTTTGAGCAGGCACGCTGTTTGCTTCCTTCTTAAGCGCAACTAGGAGAAGAAACATGCGCAGGTTTTCGGGAATTCTTTGCTTGGTCCTGGTCAGCAGCTCCATCGGCTGCAGCAACGATTCTGACGTGAGCGCGTATGAGGCGGCTCTGACACAGGCCGCCACGTGCGATGATGTCCTCGGAGCGATTCAGGAAGACGCGATCGCCAAGGTCGACCTCGAGCTGCAAGCGTTTATCGACCAGGACTACTATCGGTGGGGCACCCCAGTTCTGGGCGGCGATGTCGCCTTTGAGGGTGGCTTTGGCGGAGCTGGCGGCGTGCCCTCCAATGATGCCGAGGGAGGCGACGACTCCGGGGCGCCCTCTGGGTTCTCGGACACGAACCGGCAGGTCTCCGACGTCGATGAGGCCGACATCGTCAAAGTGGGCGACGAAGGGCGCAAGCTCTACGTGCTCCGGGGCAATGGCTTCTACGAGTTCGACTCCTGGCCGGCCGCGCAGACCTCCAGAGTTGCCGATCTGGAGATCGAAGGCGGTCCGATGGAGATGTTCGTCGAAGGCGATCGCGCGGTGGTTTTCTCGAACGCCTATGGCGTCGAAGCGCTCGACGACGGCAAGCTATGCCAGGGGTATGACTACGGTGCGCCCGAGCTGGTCGACTATGATGGCGGCTACTATTGCGGCCGGTCGTTCGTGAAGCTCACCGTCATCGACTTGAGCGGCGACTCGCCCGAAGCGGTACGCGAGATCTACGTAGATGGCTGGTACACCTCGTCACGCCGGCACGGAAAGATCGTGCGCGCCGTGGTGCAGAGCAACATGCAGCGACCCGCCAGCGTGCCCAACCTCTGGGAGGTCGTTTACAGTGACAACGTTCAGCCGGAATCGCGCGATGCGGAAATCGTCCTGGCGCGCGCCTGGGCCGAGGAAGCGAAGAAAGCGATCCGCAAGACGACGCTGGACGAGTGGGTGCCCGTTTGGGGAGAGCGCATTGACGGCGAGATCCAAGCACAGCCCGTGCAGTGCGCTGACTTCTACTCGCCCGCGCCCGGCCTGACGAACTATGGGCTCACGCAGATCGTCGGTATCGAGATGAGCAGCGACAGTGCAGCTCGGATCACGTCGATCTTGGGAGAGGCGACGCAGGTCTATGCAAATGGCGACGCATTGGTTCTGGCTCAGCCCGACTGGACCTGGTTCGAGCGGGGCACCAACGGCGATCGCACGGCGGTGCATCGTTTCGCGGTCTCGACCGAAGGGCAGAGGACACCGTATCAGGGCTCTGGTTTCGTCCAGGGTGTCGTGAAAGATCAGTTCTCCATCGATGAGCGCGATGGGATCATCCGAATCGCGACCACGAGGACCAGGTGGAACCACCAAGCCGGTGACACCATCACGGCCGACGTCTGGATCCCGCCCACGACGGACGTTCTCGTGAGCACCCTGCGGCTGAAGGACAGCGCTCTCGAGCTGGCGGGGTCGACGCCTTCTCTCGCCGAGGGTGAGCGAGTCTTCTCGGCGCGGTTCATCGGTGACCTCGGTTACGTCGTCACGTTCCGTCAGGTCGATCCCCTGTTTGCGATCGACCTCAGCGACCCTGAGAACCCCAAGGTGCTCGGTGAGCTCAAGATTCCGGGCTTCAGCGACTACATGCATCCGCTTGGTGACGATCATCTCTTGACGATCGGTCGGGACGTCGACGAGACCACTCAGCAAGACAACGGAACGGCGCTTCAGATCTTCGATGTGTCGGATCCAGTGAAGCCGATGCTGGCACACAAAGCGTTGGTTGGAAACGGTTACTCAGAAGCCAACAACAACCACAAGGCGTTCAATTTTTACCCGGGACAAGGCGGCGACGAAGGCCTGCTCGCCTTCCCCTTCGTGTCCTATGACGGCAACTTCTCCAGCACGCTGGAGCTCTGGGACGTCAGCGCCACGACCGGGTTCAACCGGCGCGGCGCGGTCGATCATTCCGACCTCGTGCTGGACGATTGTGGCGGATGGACGCCGGGCGGTGTTCCATTCGAAGCCGACGCGTTCTATCGGGACTGCGGATACGAACCTCAGATCAGCCGGGGCGTCTTCATAGACCGGTTCATCTACTCGATCAGCTACGGCGGCGTCAGGGTTCACGACGTCGACGACTTGGACACCCCGGTGGCGACCGCGACGTACGAGTAACGGCGTCGATGCCGGTGACTCGCCAGGATTGCGCGGGATCCGTATACTCCCGCCAATTTCATGGCTGAGGCTTCAGCGGGTCTGATTGTCGCATTCGTGCTCGTCGTTCTGGCTACCGCCGTCCTGGCGCTCGCGCTGGTGAGGCGCGCACACCTCGGGACCGATGGAAACCTGGGCACTGGGCGCTCGGTTTATCGCGCGTTTGTCGCAGTGGGGTGCTGGATGGCCTTCACTGCCGCGTTGGCTGCAAGCGGCGTGCTCAGCGATTTCGACCGGCGTCCGCCGCTCCTGCCAATCCTAGTCGTTGCCGGATTCGGCATCGCGATCGGGGTTGCATTTTCACGTTTTTGCACGCGCCTCATCGCAGGCCTCCCGCTCGCCTGGCTGATTGGGTTTCAGGGGTTTCGATTTCCCCTGGAGCTCGTGATGCACCGCGCCGCCGTGGAGGGGGTCATGCCGATTC
>JBAVOF010000693.1:0-27040 GCA_049691835.1 Polyangiales bacterium | reverse complement strand
AGACGCACGCTATCTGTTCCAGTTCACCCAGCCGATTCTGCCGCCGGGGTGGAACGCGATTTTACCGATGCCTGAGGATCGTCCAACGATCGTGCAAGTCCGCTGAAAACCGAATTCAGTTGCGCTGATCCCGTGCTAGCGTCTGCGTCAGCCATGAACATCTCGACTTCCGCCTCGGTTCTCATCCCTCGGCCACGAGAGGAGGTGTTTGCGCGTGCCACGGACAGCACGAACACACCGGAAACCTTGCGCCCGCGCGGGCCGTTTGCCGGGATCAGCAAAGTCGAGATGCTCGATGGGCAAGCTCTGGCTAAGGGCGCCAGGCGCCGAATCAGCATGACCGACGGCACGGTCCTCGAGGAGGTCATTCTCGACTACGATCCTCCGGTAAGGCATCGGTATGGATGGACCGGCGGCGCGAAGCCACCGTTTTCGTTCCTGGTCCGGAGCGGCACGGGCTGCTGGGACTTTAGCGAGGTCGACGGCGGCACACGCATCGTCTGGAGCTACACCTTCGAGCTGACCTCACCGCTCGCATACCCACTGGCCATCCCGGTCGTCTGGCTCTTCAAGGGCTGGTTGCAGCAAGGCCTCGACGCAATTCGCGCCGAGCTCGTCGCTTAGTCGCGTCTCCGTTCGACAACGGCGAGCACGGCGACGCAACAGCGACCGCCGACGACCGATGAGGTAGCGTGGTGTTCGCGGAGTACACGTTGGTGACCGGACTCGTCGTTCTCGCGGCGGGGCTGGCGCTGCATGCCCTCGGCGTCCCGCTCGTGCAGGCGTACTACCTGGCGAAGCTCTTCATCCTTTTACCAGTTCCCTGAGAGAGGAAAGCACTCATGAGTAACGATTCGGAAGGCAAGAGGTCACTCGTGCGCGACAGGCGTGGTCTGACGACCGTCGAGTACATCATCGTACTCGGACTGATCGCGGTGGTCGGAATCGCTGCCTGGCAGCAGTTCGGTGAGACCCTGATCGGCGAGGTTGAAGCGGCTGATGGATACATCGCGGACGTCGTTCAGTAGCGAGGCGTGCGATGAACGCCGCCGTTACCACAGCCGCGGGTCTGGCGCTCGCCGTCGCAGCGATTGCCGCGCTCTGTGATTGGAAGCAAGGCGAGATCCCGAACTGGCTGACGCTTCCGCCCATCGTGCTTGCGCCGCTACTGTATGGACTGGCGTTCGGTCTCGGTCATGCGGTTCACAGCGTCGGCGCCGCGCTTCTCAGCGGCCTCGTTCCCTACGCGCTCTTTCGCCGCGGAGCCATGGGTGGAGGCGATGTGAAGCTCTTCGCAGCACTTGGGGCGATCACTGGCTTCGACCTCTTGGCCGGCATCGAGATTCAACTGGGAGCGTTCGTAGCTGCCACCGTATTCGCTTGCGGCGCGCTTGCGTGGAGTGGCGTGCTGCTCAACTCCCTCGGCAACGCGCTGGTGCACGCCCTCAACCCCGTGCTGCCCGCCCGGTGGCGCCGCCCGGCATGCCACGCGTTGAGCCAGCCCGTGCGGCTTGGTGGATCGATCCTGGTGGCAACGGGATTGGTCGCCGCACCGCACTTGCTAGCCTGGGGTCAGCGGTGACCGGTCCGCGACAACGGCCCCGGACGCTATTTTCCGATTCGCAAGGGATCGTCTTTCTCGAGTTCCTAATCGCGTTCGTCCCTCTGTGGACGTTCTTCCTCTGCATGGTTCAGCTCGCGTTCATCGCTCACGCAAATCTGCTGGTGAAGCACTCCGCGGACTCGGCCGCGCGATCCGCAGTCGTCGTCTTGCCGGACGATCCGAACGAATACGGAGGGGAACCCGAGATGAGCGTCGACCGTAACCCCTTGACCGCATCCGACATCGCCGCGGCGCTCGGTCGGCTGGGCTCTGGGATTGCATATCGGGGCGGCGAACTCTCGGTCGGCAGTGCGTTGTCTGACGAAATCTTGGTGAACCTCGGCAGGTCGCGCCTCAATACGATCCGACTGGCTGCGCATGTTCCGGTCATGCCGCTTGCTCCAGCCAACGTGGGCTACGACTCGCGACCCAGCATTGCGAAGGCGATCGGTGGGGCAGGAAAGCTAGTCAGCGCACTGTACTATCAGCCTTTCGCTCTTGCGGTGACGTTCCCCCAGCTGGCGGAGAACTTGGGCAAAGGATCCGAGATCACCGTTCGAGTGACCTACGCCTACCAGTGCACTGTTCCGCTCGCGCGTCGGCTCCTCTGTCAGACGTTTCAGAGCTTGGGTGAAAGCGACGCACTGGGTGACGCCTTCTTGCCTCTCGTCCAGAGCTTGGTCGGGGGCCGTTTTCGAGCGCTTCAGCACGAAACGACACTCTTGATTCACGATGCGCCGTACGAATACCGGGTGCGGGGTTGATCATGTCTACGAAGCGCGCGGGTCTCATCAACGACGCCAACGGTGCCATGATGCTTCTCGGTCTGTTCATGGCCCTCTTTCTCATCGGGACCCTGTACTACGTCCTAGGCGTCGGGGACGCGATCATCTACAGGCGAATCATGCAGGACAGCGCCGATGCCGGGGCACATGCCGCAGCCGTCATGGGTGCGAAGGGGATGAACCTGCATGCCCTGCTCAACGTGGTGATGGCGGTAACAGCCGGCATTTTGTTGGTCATCCGCAGCGTCGAGGTGCTGCTCGAGATCATCCTTGGCGTCCTTTATGGATTGACCGCCACCATCGTCTTAGCGGCCAAGGCGGCCGCGCTCATCGGTGTGCTCACGCCGGCTGAGAACGCAGTCGAACGGGTGGGCGACGCTGTCGAGGAGTTTGTGCGCATTGCACACGATGCACTGGAGGTCGCTCACCATGCGGTTCAACACGGCTACCCGGTTCTCGCTCAAGCTCGCGCGGTCGATGCCATGGCCTTCCAACGAGCCTACGACCCACCGGTGGCCGGCGGCTTCGTCGTACCTCTCTTCGGTCCTCGTCTTCCTAAGGGCGGGCGCGGCCTGCCGGTCGAGAAGGACGAGGTCGGGAGGCTCTGCGACCAGGTAGCCGACGGATTGGGCAACCGATTGAGCAACGTGAGCTCCAAGGTCCCGAAATGGCTCCTCAAGTTCCTCGGAGGTGTCGTGAGCGGAGCGCTGAGGTTGGGCAAGCGTAGGACTTGCGATGAGGAGATAGTCGAGTCTCCTCGACGGGTCATCGAGAGTCGATCCGACGGCACCGAAGTGTGGCTTGGCCAAGAGGAGTTTCAGTACCGTGCCTACGACATCGGACGAAGCCCCCACGAGGGGAACCAGCAAGGCGGCGAACGGGGCATTCGAATCGCACAAGGCGGCAGAGAGCGTGGTCGTAACTCCAGCTATGACGCGCATGTTCTGGGACGACTCGGGTTTGCGCAATCCGAATACTACTTCGATGGAGTCGCGCACAAATCCGAATGGCTTTGGAAGCAGCGGTGGCGAGCACGTCTGCGTCGCTTCCGGATTTCCCGCGCCTGGATTCCAACGGGCATCCTGGGGGCATGCTCCGCCGCACGAGGACGGGGTTCGCTCGAGGGGCTCGCCGGTCTCTGCGACGCCGCGAGGGACTTCTCCACCAATGCGGTTTCGGCCCACTGAAAGAACCATGCTTCCATCACTTTCGATACTGATGCGAGACCAAAGAGGCACCGCGATGGCCGAGGCGCTGGTTACGCTGCCCTTGTTCATCGCGGCACTGGTCGGCGTGGCTGCTTTGAACGGCATCTACGGGGCTAAGCTCGAGGCCAAGTCGCGCGCCCGCCGTCTGGCCTGGCTGCAGGCAGACTCCGGCGACTGCCCGGTTCAGAGTTGCCGGAGCGGAGAGTGTTCAAGCATCGAAAGCGACATCAGCACGGGTGGTCTCGATGATCTTCTCACCGTGAGCGACTCCCGTTTCGCGCTCGGTTCCTTTCTGGGCGATGTCGGTGGGTACCTGCTCGGCAGGGCGACTAGCGGCGTCGGTCTTGCCGTTGCTCCGATTCCCCCAATGGTGGGCTCGGGGCTCACAACTCAACACGGGGTCACCACCCTGCTCTGCAATACCAGGGCGCGGAGCACCGACGACGGCAGCAATGTCCTCGAGCATGCTTGCCGGGCCGGTCTACGCAACATGGAGTATGCCAGTGAAGTCTGTAGGTAGAAACCAGACACGGGCACGCCACCCGATCCAGCCACTGCGAGTCGTCCTGCCGCTCCTGCGTTTAGCGCTCTTCCTCGCTGCGGTTGGTTTCGCGGGGTTCAGCCTAGTGCTCCGGTCGGTCCACGCCGATGTCGCCGAGTCGCTTTGGGGACTTGGCGCGGAGATCATGCAATTCCCTGGCGCGCCCCAAGAAGGTGTACGCCGGCTATCGCTGAACGGAGCGCAGCTCTCGTTTCGAACGCAGACCGTTGATGCCGCTCTCGGGGACGTCCTTGCACATTACGAAGCGCTTTGCGCAAACCGGGACGCGCAGATCAACGAGCAGCTTGCGACAGTCCTGGACAGTCACTCCAGCGCCAGGGTCAGCCGAGGGCTACTTCGGGCAATCACGACTCGAGCCTGGCGCAACGAAGACGCCGGCTATGTCGCTTGTCTGGACATGGGTGATGAGCCGCGCGATCTCGGCATGCTCGTCAACCGGCTTCACACGTGGTCGCACAGCGGCCAGCTTCGAGACCTGGGCGAGCCTCGATACATCCTCGCCCGCCGGGTCAAAGATCAGACCGGGGAAAAGACGTTTCTGCTCACGATGTGGGCCGACTCCGGGCTCCTCCTCGATCGGATGTTGCCTCGGGCTGGTGCAGACGCGGCAGGCAGCGATCCCGACGGGGTTCCACGACCTCCCCGGTCACAGCGCATCTTGTCGGCCAGCGAGGTCGGGCAAGCCAGCAGTGTCTTCATCTATCGAGTGGTTACCGAGTCGCATGCCGAGCTCGAGTCGTTCTATCGGAGAAAGCTATCGGTCGGCGGCTGGTCCATCGTCGAGCGCAACCCCGTCGAGTCAATTGAAATCGACGGCATTGGCATGCTTTCGGCTGAAAAGGGCCATCGCCTCGTTACCGTCCTGTACCGGGTCTCCGCCTCGTCACCATCCATTCTAACCATTCTCACTTCCGAGCCGACATGACGAAGGGAACGCCTGCATGAATCGCATGGCCATGATCGCAGCCGTCACCGTTGCTGCATTCGGATTTGCACTGCTCGCGATATATGTCCGGCAGTTCCAGCGTGAAGCTAGGGGCGGGGATCCCGTCGAGCTGCTCGCCATGAGACAGGACGTGGCCGCCGGCACGCCACTCGTCGAGCAGATGCTGGTAGTACGACAGCTCCCTGAGAACTATGTCGAGGATCGCCAGGTCCTTGCGTCCGACCTTCCCAGGGTGCTTGGCGTTCGGACCTCGATTGGACTCGACGCCAATCAGACCCTCTTGTGGACGGACCTGGCGACCAGTCCTCGTGACCGAAGCTCACTTTCCAATCGGATTCCAAGAGGCATGCGAGCAATGAACGTGGTCGGCGTCGCAAGACGTGCCTTCGGAAATCTGATGCGTCCCGGAGATCGTGTGGACGTGCTACTGACCAAGGCGAAACCCGGGTCGGATGGCGCCGTTGTCACGATCCCACTCCTCCAAAACATTCTGATTCTCGCGGTGGGAGAGAGCTTCGCGGCTCTCGAGCAAGATACCTCCCCACTGGGATCCGACTCGGTCACCCTGCTCGTCACGATCGATCAAGCGAGCTTGCTCGCTCAAGCCCGTCACGATGGGATCTTGAGCCTCGCAGTTCGCAACGCAAACGATCTCGAAATAGACGAAGGCCTCCGAGAGACCGACGATTCAGACGTCCTCGAGCAGGAAAAACGGGCTAGCCGGCAACGTCGATTGCGGATCGAGAAGGTAGACTAGGGTGCCCTTCTCGAGGAACAGAGGGGCTCTGGCCGGCGCGATGTTGCTCCTCGTTGGAGCACAGCCTGACGCAGCCGCAGATACCGAAGGGGCTCACTCGCTGGTCCTGCGAGTTGGCGAACAGAAGAGTCTGTCGGCGCACGGAATCAAGAGCTATTCGGAGGGCGCGCCAGGATTCGTCGATATCCGCGTCACCCGGGACCAAAGTCGATTCGTGATTGTCGGAAAGCAAGAGGGCACGACGTCGCTGCTCATGATCAAGAACGATGGCGATCAAATCCAATACACGATTCGCGTCATCGCCGCCGGCGCAGAGAAAGGGTTTGGCACCCGTGAGAACATACGTCTCGATCTGTACTTCGTCTTGATCCAGGACCGGTACAGCCACCAAATTGGGCTCAACTGGCCTGGGAACATCGGGAGCACGATCACGCCGTCCGAGGCCGCGGTGGCGATCACCGGGGGGAATGGGCAGCCCACCCAAAGCGCATTTCAAATTCTACCACAGACATTCTTGCCGAGCTTCGACCTCGCCCAAGCAAAGGGTTGGGCCAAGATGTACCGGCAAGCAACGCTGGTGACCGCAAACGGGACCGAAGCAGTGTTCACGTCTGGGGGGGAGTTCAATGTCCAGCTTCAGAACAATCTGACGGTCAACGTACAGTCGATTGAGTTCGGCACGAAGGTCATCGTGCTGCCTAGATACGACTCTACGACTGGGCGAATCGAGCTGGAGATCGTGGCGGACGTCTCGGATCTCGATGCGGAGAAGGGGGTGCGCGGGATTCCTGGCCGCATCACATCGCACATCGAGACCCTGGTGAACCTCGAGCTCGGTCAATCGGTATCCCTGGCAGGAATTCGCGCCCGGACAGAACGGCGACGAAAGAATGGCATCCCCGGCCTGGCAGTCGTTCCGTTCATCGGGGCCCTATTTGGAACTCATGCTCGCGATACCGAAGACAACGAGTCCTACATGCTGGTGGTGCCTTCGGTCGTCGAGCCCATCAGCATGAGCGAACGAGACGGCGTCGAGGAAGCGTTGCGTGTGTACGAGAGCTTCCATGGTGGGGTTGACGCCCAGGACCTCATCGACGAACCGCGCGTAGGACGCAATGCGGTCCGGGCGACCGAAAGAGAGCGCGAGCCGTGACCGGTGGATTCGTCGTCTCCGTGCTCATGCCGGATGGGACCGAGCAGAACATCAGCGTCGCAGACGTCGACGCCCTCACGATCGGTCGCGACCCCGAGTGCAACATCGTTCTACCCTCTCCGGCGGTCAGTCGAATGCATCTACTGGTCGAGCGGGGGCCCACCGGGATCTGCGTAACGGATCAGTCCTCGAACGGAACCACCATGGGCGAGGAGCCGGTTGGGATGTCCGCAGTACCGCTTTCGCCCCACGCCTCCCTTCGCGTCGGCCCTTATCTACTCCGGGTTGCGCCGATCAATACAGCCGAGGCGAGCGCTGGGGCGTCCGCGGCGCTACGACGACGGATACATCGTTCGCTGCTCGACTTCCTCGATTTGAGCTCGCTCGATGACGCGGACATGGATGATGGTTCTTTGCGTCCGCGAGTCGTGCGTGCTCTAGAGCACATCGTTTCCAGCTTCGCGGCGGAGCTACCTCCGGGAACCGACACGGCACGCCTCGTCGCGGAGATGACGGATGAGGCCCTCGGACTCGGACCGCTCCAGGACCTCTTGGAAGATGCGAGCGTGTCGGAGATCATGGTCGTGGACCCGGGCACCATTTACGTCGAACGGCATGGCAAAATTCAATTGACCCCGTACCGCTTCACCGATGACGAATCGTGCCGCGCGGCGATCGAACGAATTGTGACTCCGCTTGGCCGACGAATCGACGAAAGCACACCACTTGTCGATGCACGCTTGAGAGATGGTTCTCGCGTCAACGCGATCATTCCGCCGTTAGCGATCCGGGGGCCATGCATCACCATCCGAAAGTTCGCACAGCGACCGCTGCGAATGGCGCAGCTGGTCGCGCTCGGGAGCCTGAGCGAGCAGATGGCCCGGTTTCTGCAGCGGTGCGTCCGGGCAAAGAAGAACCTGGTCATTTCAGGTGGCACCGGCAGTGGGAAAACAACCTTGCTCAACGTCCTTTCCACCGAGATCCCCTCGGACGAGCGGATCGTGACCATCGAAGACGCCGCGGAGCTGCGTCTCGATCAGCCTCACGTCGTCTCGCTCGAGTCCAAGCCCCGTAACCTCGAGGGTCTCGGCGGATACAGCATTCGCGACCTGGTCAAGAACGCTCTCCGGATGCGTCCCGACAGAATCATCGTTGGAGAATGTCGGGCTGGAGAGGCCATCGACATGCTTCAGGCCATGAACACCGGGCATGAGGGTTCCATGACGACAACTCATGCAAACAGCGCTGAGGAAGCCCTCAAACGCATCGAGACGCTCTGCATGATGGCGGGATTAGATTTGTCGCCCCGGTCCATACGCGATCAGATCGCGGGCAGTGTTCACGTGGTGGTCCAACAGACCCGGTTTTCGGATGGGATGCGTCGATTGACCTCAATCACCGAAGTTGGTCAGTCGAGTGACGGCGGCGAGCTCGTCCTTCATGATATTTTCGCCTTCCACCGAACCGGCACGAGTCCTGCCGGCGAGGTCCTTGGGGAACACCGGACCACAGGTTACGTGCCGAGCTTTCTCGACGAGTTCATTGCGCAGGGACTCATCGATGGCGAGGCGTACCTGTGACGTCCGAATCGTTCTCGCTGTTGCTTCTGTCGGCGAGCCTCGTGGTCGGCGGGTGCGGTGCGGTCACGTATCTCATGCTCACGGCGAAGAGCACTCTGGCCGAGCAGCTGTTCCGAGACTACGCAGCTTACCTCGACCGAGAGTTGAGCTTCCTGGTAATTCCCTTTCCGGGAGCCAAGGTCGCGAAGGCGCAACTCCTCACCTGCATCGCATCGGTGGGACTGCTTGCCGCGACCCGCAGTCCAGTAGTCGGGCTGCTCGCAGTAATCTCGGTCTCGGCGCCGCCACTGTTGCTCTGGAAGCGGCATGTCGCGCGCGTGGCCCAGTTGGATCGGCAGCTAGACACATGGTTGCTGATGCTGGCCAACGCGCTGAAGTCCACATCCTCCGTCGGTGAGGCGATCGCGTCGACCATCGCGCTGGTCCCGAAACCATTTAGCGAAGAGGTCGATCTTCTGGTGAAGGAGATTCGTCTCGGCGCTCCGCTCGACCGAGCAGTCAACGCCATGGCCCGCCGAATCAACAGCAGCCTGATCTCCGGTGCGCTCGCCACGATCGTCGTCGCCAGGCAGACAGGCGGCGACTTGCCACGTACGCTCGAACGCGCATCGGCGGCCTTACGAGAGACGAACCGCTTGGCGGGTGTGCTGCGAACGAAGACGGCCGAGGGGCGCGGTCAGGTGTTGGTCTTGGCGTCCGTGCCCTTCGTTCTTTGCGTGATCATTGCTTGGCTCGACCGCTCGTGGTTCGATCCGATGTTGAGCCACCAGATTGGCAAAGCGATCTTGGCTGGCTGTGCGTTAGTCTGGGTCCTCGCCTCAGTTTGGGCCTACCAGATCGTGAAGGCTGATCTATGATCGGCCTGCTCGACGGCCTGCTCGGGCTCAGCTTCGCCACGATACTGATAGGTGTCTCGGTCCTCGTCCTGCAACTCGCAATGACCCGCCCGGCCGTGCGGCCCACCTTGGGGGCTCGTGGGCTCAACCGCGCAGAAGTGCTGCGCCGCGGAGGCTTCTTCGCTTTGGTGGAACCGCCGCTGCGGGTCTTTGCGGCATGGGTCGAGGTCATGCCATTCGAGCGGGTTAGAGCACGAGCCCGTGTCTCGCTCACGCATGCCGGCGACTACATGGGTCTCTCCGAGGACGAGTTGCTCGCCATGTGCGCGCTTTGTGGGTTGGTGCTCGGGATCGTCGGATACATCCTCTGCATCTTGCTGAGCCTACCGAGTAGCCTAACCGTCTGCGCGGCCCTGTTGGGGATGGTCACACCATGGTTTCGAGTGTTGGCCATCGCGCAGGCGCGCGCACGAAGCATTGGTCGGGCACTTCCAGCGGCGGTCGAGCTCGCCGCGATGTGCATGAGTGCGGGGCTGGATTTCCCAGGCTCACTTCACCGAATCGTAGAGAGTGCGGCGGACCAGAACGAACCGATCATCGAAGAATTCCGGCGAGTTCTTCAGGAGTTGGACCTAGGACACACACGGCGAAATGCGATGGAAGGTTTCGCGGCACGCGTGCCGACCAATCACGTTAGGGAGTTCGTGAACAGCGTCGTGCAGGCGGAAGACAAGGGAACCCCACTTTCGAGCGTTCTTACGATCCAAGCACAGACCCAGCGTCTTCGACGGAGCGTCGCGGCGGAAGAGACCGCTTCCGAGGCCGCGCTCATGCTTCTGGGTCCGATGACCTTGATTTTCCTCTGCGTCATCGCGCTCTTGCTTGGTCCGGTGGTGGTTCGATTCATGACGGGAGGTCTTGGACCCACATGACCAGCTGGGCGACAGTCAGACGCAACGGCCTCCTCGTTCTGGGTTCGGCGTCCGCGCTCGTCGTAGTGACCGTTTGGCTCAGTGATCATCCCAGACCCGGCGCGCGCACGGGTCCCACCGCTGGGCATCCCGAGCTCTTCGGCGATGCAGCATCCTGTCCGCGCCGAGGCGAGGCCGCGTCGAACGGCCGACGAGCCGAGGAGCTCGCGCGCCTGAGGGCGGATCGATACGCATACGACCCACGCGACGGTGTGCACGCCGTGGAGCACTACCAGCAAGCCGAAGCCTGCTACTTGGCTGCAGGTGCGGAACGCTCAGCCGCGCGCGCGCGCGCCGAAAGCGCGACACTCATCGATCGTGTGAACACCGACTACGCTGCGGCCCGATTGAACTTGATCAACGCACTTGCTCAAGAGCACTGGTCCGTTGCCCTCAGCGAAACACGTCGACTGCTTCGGTTGACGGAGCACTTGGAGAAAGACGACTATGTTGAATGGCTCATGCGGAACGTCGGAAGAGTTGCCTCCCGCGCAAGCACCCCGCCGTAGCCAATGGCTTCGTCTCTTGTCCACCGGGAGCCTCTTGCTCTGCAGCGGATGCTACCATGCGAGGGCATACCCGGCGTCCGACCTCCAAGCCGAGCTTGCAGCCGTCACCTCCAGCGACCTGCTTTCCTTAGCCGTATCCCACGCTCGTACCGGCGATCTGATGCGCGCTGAGCAATACCTGAGCGCAGCACGGCAACGCGGTCATGACGACTCGGAGGTTGCCTATTGGTTGGTGCGTGTATGCGTCGCAGCGGGGCGCTATCGGTCCGCGTTGGCGCATTCCGATGACTACCTCGTCCGTCATCCTTCGGATTGGTCTCTTCGACTCGTCGTGGCGACTCTTCATGAAGCCCTCGGTGACACGGAGCGCGCCGAGCTCGAGCTGGAACGCATCGTGAAGCATGCTCCCGGGATAGCGTTGCCTCACTACCGGCTCGCAATGCTTTATCGAACGCGCGCCTCTGATCGAGAACTGGCGAAGGCGCATCTCGAAGAATACCTGAGACTGACGCCATACGGGCGCCATGCTGTAGAGGCACAAGCAGCGCTGAGCGAAGTGACGGACTCGTCCATCGGGCCTGCGCGGGTGCCCCATCCGAGCACGGGCGTGACGAGTCAGGAGGCCGGACCATGAGCATTCCTCGCCACGTATTCGGTCAGACCGTCGCGTCACTCTTCGCACCGCTCGCTCCGTTCTTGCAGGGGGACGAGATCAACGAAATCATGATCAACGGTCATGACGAGATCTTCGTGGAGAAGAATGGACAGATCCATCGGACGGAGAGCAAGTTTGCGTCGGAGCACGCCCTGATGTCGGCGCTGAGAAACCTTTCTCAGTTCGTCGGCCGGGAGCTCAACCCCCGGCAGCCGATACTCGAGGCTCGACTCCCAGACGGTTCGCGCGTCGAGGCGATCGTTCCACCAGCTTCTCCGTCAGGCCCCGTCGTGTGCATCCGACGTTTTCGAAGGGATAACTTGACCCTCAGACAGCTCGTCGATTTGGGGAGCATTTCTGCAGACGCTGAAGCGCTTCTTCGAGCGATCGTCACGCGAAAGGACAATGTGATCGTTGCGGGAGGGAGCGGTTCGGGGAAAACCTCGCTGCTGAGCGCGCTCACATCCCTGGCCCAACGAAACGAACGCGTGGTAGTCATCGAGGACTCACGCGAGCTCCGGGTCGAGCTACCTCACGTCGTGCACCTCGAGGCACAGCCGCCGGACGTTCGCGGCCACGGAAGAGTCAGCATACGCGACCTCTTCCGGGCGACTCTCCGATTGCGGCCTGACAGAATCGTCATGGGAGAAATACGCGGGGGCGAAGCCCTCGATTTGATCCAAGCCATGACGTCCGGCCATCGCGGTTGCCTCTCAACCGTCCATGGAACGATTCCGCTCGATACGCTGAGTCGTCTGGAGACCATGGCGCTCATGAGTGACGTGCACGTGCCGCTCGAGGTGCTTCGAGCACAGATTGCGTCTGCCGTCGATACCATCGTGCAGGTATCTCGCCGGTCCGATGGGTCTCGCCACGTAACGCATGTCACTTCGGTACTCGGCTACGATCGAGGTGAAGGTTACCATCTTCGTCATCAGCTTCAGGGCGCCGAGGAGCTGCGGAGGATCGAGTGAGTGGTCCGCCAACGATGCTGATTCGTGAACCTGACGAGGAGAGAACTCTGGTCGACCCCCGTGGCTCCAAGCACGACCCTTCTTCGGAGGTGACTGTTTTTCTCGTCGGCTCCGGATCATCCTCCCGCGCCGAACTGCCGTTCGAGGGGTCGGGCCGGGCGAACGCCACGACTCATCAAAGGCAGGATGCTGCTGACCTCACCGAGGCAGCTCCAGCCTCTTCGCTGTGTGACGGCGTGAAGGAGACGATTGGCGGTCACGGTAGGCTTGCACCAGCGCTGGGCATTGCACTGGTGCTGGGCCTCAGCGCGGTCGCATATCAGCAGTGGCGGGTTGCCCGAGCGTTGCGCGAGGCCGTCGTTGAGCTGAGCGCCAGCGCGTCTGTGTCGCCGGTGCTTGACCCAATCGCGTCGGCCGACGTCCAGTCAGGATCGCCCAAGGGGCGAATCGTGCGCCATTCCCGCGTGCAGGCACTCGAAACGCACGAGCGCCAGGCGCTGGAAGACAGAGGAGCTAGCCTGGTCGGATCCAACAATTTCTCCGATGCTCTGTCGCACTACCAGATGCTCGCTGACTTGTTTCCCGAGGAGACGACGTTTCGAGATGTTGTGACCGTTCTCCACTCGAAGCTCAGGTGCGGCCGTTCCCACGACCCATCGAGCCCGACGTGTCCGTGATGGGCTGGCCCGCGATCGTTCTAGTCGCAACGATGCTCGTGTCGTGCGGACGAGCGGCTGGGACTGCACGGATGTTCACGGTCCTGTTCGTGGCGGAATCCGACCCCGGCGTTCGACTGGCCGGCGTGCACGTCTCGGCAGATGGAAAGCCAATGGGCAAGACCGACTCGGACGGTCGATTGCGCGCACGTATCCACTCGGAGCCGGATCAGCCGGTCCGAATCGAGCATCGGTGCCCCGACGGGCACGCAGAACCGGCTCAGCCGAAGGTTCTGAGGTTGCGGAAGTTCGAGGGTGTATCGGACTCCTACCTCCTCCCGATGGAGATCACGCTCAGATGTCGACCCAACAAGCGCCTTGCTGTCTTCGTCATCAGAGCCAAGAACGGTCCAGATCTTCCGGTTCTTCTCGATGGAGAGAGCGTGACACGCACGAACCCATCTGGAGTGGCTCACCTCTCTGCTTGGGGCACAGCTGGCACCGAATACTCGATACAGTTGGACACGAGCGAACATCCACGGCTCCTCCCGAAGTCACCGACACATCAGGTCACATTGCCAGACGCCCATGAAATATTCGTCGTCAACCAGTCGTTCGAGGTTGCCAAAGAGCCCGCGCGCCGGGGCCGTCGTCGCGCGCGTATCATCAGAATTGAGTAGACCCACGAGCGCGTACTATAAAGGTGGCAATGGCGGATCGGGCGGATGTTGTGGTCGTGGGGGCCGGGCTGTCTGGGCTATGCGCGGCGCGGACGCTTCGGGCCCAGGGCGCGTCCGTCTCGGTAGTCGAGGCGCGTGACCGAGTTGGTGGGCGCACTTGGACCGAGCAGATTGGGCTCGGCCGCTTCGATCTCGGGGGACAGTGGATCGGGCCAGCACAGAAGCGCATCCGTTCGCTTGCCAACGAGCTCGGGATCCAAACGTTTCCAACCTACGATGAAGGAAAGAAGGTCTTGGAAGTCGACGGCAAGATCTGGACTTACAAGCGGTCGATTGCTTCCATGCCGGTCCCCAGCCTCATTCAGATGCAGGGGGCGCTCAGCTATATGAATCGGGTGGTGAAGCGGATATCGCCCAGCGCGCCAATGACCGCCGAAGGTGCCGAGGCGCTCGACGCGGAGACGCTCGAGACTTGGCGAGCGCGCTTCGTGAAGTCGCGCAAGATCGCTGCCGTGATGGACGCCGAGGTCCGATCGATATTCGGCGCAGAGCCGCGAGACCTGTCTGCTCTCTATTTCCTGATGTACCTCAACGCCGGCGATGGAATGCGGGGTCATTCCGAGATTCGAAGCGGCGCGCAACAGGATCGATTCGTCACGGGTGCACAATCGGTTTCCTTGGCGCTTGCGAGCGCCTTGGGCGATTCGGTGGCGCTGGGGTTGCCCGTTCGAAAGCTCGTGCAGAGCCAGGAAGGAGTCGACGCGGTGTCCGATACCTGTACGATCGGAGGCCGCTACGCGATCGTGGCGATCCCCCCGACGCTTGCGGGACGGATCGACTATCAACCGGTCGTTTCGGTAGGACGCGATCAGGTCACTCAACGGTTTGCGATGGGCGCGGCGGTCAAGGTGCTGCTCACCTACGAGCGCGCGTTCTGGCGCGATGCCGGGATGTCCGGTGAAGTGGTCAGCGCCGAGGGCCCTCTCAGCGTCGTATACGACAACACTTCACACGACGGCCGACAGCCTTCGTTGATCGGTTTCGTCGTCGGCAGCCAAGCGCGGCAGTGGTCCGCCCAGCCCTTGTCCGACCGGCAGCGCCGTGTCACCGCAGCGCTCAAGCGTTACTTCGGTGAAGATGCCGGATCGTTTCAACAGTATCGCGAGCTAGACTGGGGAGCGGAGCCCTGGTCGCGGGGATGTCCCGTGGGCGGACTACCACCGGGTGTTTTGACACATTCGTTCGCCCACCTCCGCAAGCCCGAGGGCCGCATCCACTGGGCCGGCGCCGAGGCAGCTACAGAGTGGATCGGCTACATGGATGGCGCGATCCAATCGGGGGAGCGTGCTGCCCACGAAGTCCTCCGGCGCCTTTAGCCACGCCCGGGTGCGCTTGCGTTGAGCCGGACGATCACGTCTTTGGAGGCGGGCGTGCAGCTCTCTTCGGCAAAACGGTCGAGGGGAACGAGAACATTGGCTTCGGGGAAGTACGTCGCTACGCAGCGACGGGGGATTGGGTACGGCACTACCGTGAAGCGCGGGGCCAAGCGATGGTCGCCTCCGAAATCGTTGCTGATGTCTACTTTTTCGCCCGCAGTGAATCCCGCCTCGCGCATATCGGCTTCGTTCATGAAGACGATGCGGCGGCCACCGCGGATTCCCCGGTAACGATCATCGTTTCCGTACACTGTGGTGTTGAATTGGTCGTGCGTTCGCACCGTCATCATCCGGTACGTGCCATCGGCCAACGAGAGGTCTGGGGCCGGGTTGATGGTGAACGCGGCCTTGCCGCTCTCGGTGCTGAACTTTCGCTCGCGGGCGCCATTGTAGAGCTCGAACCCCCCTGGTTCGCGCACGCGTGCGTTGAAGTCTTCGAAACCAGGAATCGTCTTGGCGATCAGGTCACGAACGCGGTCGTAGTTTTCAATGAGCCAACACCAACTGACCGGATTCTCCGGGCCGAGCACCGCCTCGGCAAGCCATGCAACGATCGACGACTCGCTGTACAGCTCCGGGTGCGCAGGTTTGAGGTGTCCTTGGGAGGCGTGCACCACTCCCATGGAGTTCTCGACGGTGACGAACTGTGGGCCATAGGCCTGCTGGTCGATCTCGGAGCGGGCAAGACACGGCATGATCACAGACCAGTTCCCGCAAACCAGATGGCCGCGGTTGAGCTTGGTGCTCACGTGCACGACCATATCGCAGTTCTCGAGCGCACGGGCCGTGCGCTTGGTGTCCGGGGTCGCCTGAAGGAAGTTTCCCCCCATAGCGAAGAAGAGCTTCACCCGGCCCGCAAGCATCGCATGGATGGCTTCGACTGTGTTGAAGCCAGGCTTGCGCGGCGGGTCGAAGCCAAACACCTTTTGGATCTGATCCAGCAACTGCTTCCCTGGGCGGTCGTGAATGCCCATCGTGCGGTCGCCTTGGACGTTGCTGTGACCCCGGACCGGGCAAGTCCCTGCACCCGGGATCCCGATGCTCCCGCGCATCAACAAGAAATTGACTATCTCGCGGACATTTCCGACGCCGTTCTTATGTTGGGTCAAGCCCATTGCCCAGCAAACGACCGTTTTTCGGCTGCGCAAGATGATCTCCACGGCCTGGTCGAGCTCGGAGCGCGTGATGCCGGCGGATTCCGCGAGCGCATCGACGTTCTGCGCCTCCAGGTGTGCTCGAAGCTCAGCGAATCCCTCGGTGTGCAAGCCAATGAAATCCTCGTCGAGCACCTCGCCGGGCCGCTTCGCTTCGGCCTGGAGGAGCAGGCACATGAGCGCCTTGAGAAGGGCTACGTCGCCGTTGATCTGGACTTGAAGAAACAGGTCGGCGATTTGGGTCCCGCCCCTGAGCACCTGGGTGGGACTCTTTGGATTGACGAAGCCGATCAAGCCTGCTTCCGGGAGGGGATTGATTGCAATGATCCGCGCACCGTTCTTCTTTGCTTTCTGTAGTGCCGTCAACATGCGCGGATGGTTCGTTCCAGGGTTCTGACCCATGACGATGATCGTGTCCGCTTCGTGAAGGTCCTCCAATGTCACCGAGCCTTTGCCGATTCCCACGGTCTGACCGAGCCCCACACCGCTCGATTCGTGGCACATGTTCGAACAGTCAGGGAGATTGTTGGTGCCGAAAGCCCGAACGAACAACTGGTACAGGAACGCTGCTTCATTGCTGGTCCTTCCGGATGTGTAAAACACCGCTTCGTCCGGGGACCCGAGCCACTTGAGCGCGTCCGCAACCATCTTGAAGGCTTCGTTCCAGCTGATCGGCTCGTAGAAGCGGGAGCCGGGACGAAGCATGAGCGGTTGCGTGAGTCTGCCCTGCAAGCCGAGCCAGTAGTCGGACTTCATGGCGAGCTCATCGATGCTGTGGCGTTGAAAGAACCTCCAATCCAGGTGATGCCGCGTCGTCTCCCAAGCGGCCGCTTTCGCGCCGTTTTCGCAGAACTCGGTCAGCACGGCACGATCGTCGGGGTCGGGCCAGGCGCAGCCGGGACAATCGAAACCATCGGTTTGATTCATTCGCGCAAGGATTCGAAGCGCAGACGGGATCGAGTGCCCGTGCTTGTGCATGTGGGCAAAGGTGGCGCGCACGGATTGCAGGCCGGCGGCCTTTTTCAGAGGCGGGTCGACTCGGAGCTCTTCGTCTGTTTCCGGTGGTTCGGCATTGCTCGACCTACGGTACGCCATCAGCCCGGCTCCACCTGAGCAAACGCAGCATGGTGGTCCTCTTGCGCGATACGTTGGGAGCTCGAGTACACGTTGAAGCGGGCCTCCCGTGCGAAACCGACGAGCGTGAGCTCGAAGTGGCGCGCGGTTTCGACGGCCAAGCTCGATGCCGCACCGATTGCGACCAGCATCGGAAAGCCCGCGCGCACTGTTTTTTGAACCAGCTCGAAGCTAGCGCGGCTGCTTACCACGACGAAGCCCTTGCTCGAACTGGGGTTTCGAAGCCAGGCGCCGAAGAGCTTGTCGAGCGCGTTGTGCCGACCGACGTCCTCGCGGTGCAGCAATAGAGCTCCCATCTCGTCGAAGAGAGCGGCGCCATGGGTACCACCTGTGTGTCGAAACCAGACCTGCGACTCCTCGAGCGCGGTGAGTGCCCGTCGGATGACCGCGGGACGGAACACATCGGGTTGCATGGGCATTGGATTGCAGCCCGTGCTCGCCAAACTCTCGACCGTACGCGCTCCGCAGACGCCGCACGCGCTGGTCATCGGAAGGGTTCTCTCCAACAGCCCTGGGGGAACGATCACGTGCTCGCGCAGAACCGCGCGCACGACGTTGTCCGGTGTGTGGGAGCGTGGGCAGTGACGTACGCTGATCAGGTCATCGACGCTGGAGATGACGCCCTCGGCGTGGAGGAATCCGGTGACCAGATCGATGTCATGGCCCGGGGTGCGCATGGTCATCGATAGCGGCACCTCGGACCGTGCGTGGGCCTCTCCATGCTTGATGATGATCTGAAGTGGCTCCTCAACCGCGACCAGATCGTTGCTCTGGCTCCGGCGACGGCGCTCGATGCGCTCGACCTTCGTGGAAGCAACCGGTGTGCGGGTCATGACCCCCGGAGTTTAGTAGATGCCGGGGATGATTCGCCAGCGGACGCGCTCGCAGTAACGAACCCAGTCCGCGCCGTATTTTTTCGAGCAGAACTTGTGGTCTCTGCGCTCGCGGTGAATGAGAAGGATCGCGAAATAGATCGGGTAGAAGTAGGGGAGGACCGAATCGAAAAGGCAGGGGAGCGACCATGAAAGCGCCATCAAGATGTCGCCCACGTAATTGAAGTGACGCGACCAACCCCAAAAACCAGAGAGCAAGAGCTTCCCACCCTGTTCGGTCTGCATGTATTCGGCCTTCTTGCCCCAGATCCTGGCGCCTTCCGGGTTGCTGCGAAATTTGTGCTTCTGCAGGTTGACCGCGCGGAAGATGTAGAGGCCGAGCATGTTGACCAGGATGATCAGAACCGCGCCCCACCAAGGCAAGGAGTGAACGCGATCGATCAGGTAGTGCGCTTGCAATGAGTACGTCATGGGCACCCAGACCAAGTCTCCGAAGGCCAGCATGAAACCGAAGTTCTCGTGCTTGATGTCCATCGTGGTGAGGATGGCTTCCTCGTTCCAGAAGTAGTCGATGATGTAGAACATCTGGAACAGCCAAACGAGGATCATCGACGTGGAGACGAATCCGTACTTCTCGTACTGAACGTATGCGAACGAGGTATTTATCAGGACCCAGAGGATCAAGCCCGGGCGCGCCTCGCAGAAGATCTTGAGGTCGAGCCCCTCTGGACCAGGCGGGACGCGCGGATTGTGACCCGTGCCCATCCAGAAATCATGGATGAACCGGCCGCTCAGGTGGCGCGCCTGTCCATGCCGCTTGCCGTACCAGTAAAGGTAGATGCTGAAGAGGAAAACGAACATCGTCATCACGCTGATCAAAGCGCCGAACTCCTCGTAGAGCTCCCGGATTGAGAATGCGCCCGACCAATGCAACGTGGCGACGACGAAGAAGGTCACGAACAGCGAAAGCAGCCCGTTCATCCGGTACGGAAGCCGGGTACCGTCGGGAAGCTCGGCGCCAAGCACTCGGCGGCCCGGTGCGAACCGTTGAAGCGCTGCCTGCAGGGCGAGCCAGAAGCCGTAGATGAGAGCCGCGCGCCCCGTCGGCATCATCGCGTGCTTGAAGCCTTCCCAGTCGGCCCTCGAGCCGGGCAGTACTGCGCCGTCGTTGAAACGGACGGCAAAGAAAAGATATGCAGTGAAGACGGGGAGCCCGAAGATCATGGCGAAGTTTCCGGGCACTCCACCGAATTCCAGCTTTTGTTTCTGCTCACTCATCGGCCGGACTGTAAAGCAAAAGAGCGCCAGCGGCAGACGCACGCCAGCAATCCAAGTCGAATTGGAAAAACCCCTAGTTTTCGCCCCACCGGCCCGGCCTGAGCAGCGACCGCTGGGTCGACCGATGGCAGTGGCCCGCGGCCTCGCGCTGACCGAGGCTCCAGCTAGAGGTGACGAGCCAGCTCGACTGGCACCTGCTACAAGCCCGCAGGGGACCTAGCGACAACGTAGATGAGGCGTTCACCAACTTGGGCGGCCTCCTCGTCTAAGAGCGAAAGGCATCCGGATGAGAAGGTTTGATGCAAAGATCGTCGTAATCACCGGCGCGAGCAGCGGGATCGGGGAGTCGTGCGCGCGAAAGTTCGTTGCTGAAGGTGCCAAGGTCGTCTTAGCAGCGCGCAGCGCGGAGCCGCTGATGCGCTTACGCGAAGAACTGGGGCGGGATGCGGTGCTTGCGGTACCGACAGACGTGTCCGACCTCGATGCCTGTGTGCGGCTCGTCGAGGAAGCGAGGTCACATTTTGGAAGCATCGACATCCTAGTGAACAACGCCGCCCACAATTGCCGCGGGCCAGTCGCGGAGCTGCCCCTGGAGCAGATGCTGCAGATCCTCAACGTAAACCTCCGTGCGCCGATGGTGCTCACACGACTCGTCCTGCCGACGATGCGGGAGCAGCGTTCCGGGACGATCGTCAATGTTGCATCGCTCGCGGGGCGTTTCCCACTGGCGCACGAGGCCAGCTATTCGACGACCAAGTTCGGGCTTCGAATTTTTTCGTTCGCGCTCGCCGAGGAGCTGCGCAACACCAACGTTCGAATCTGCGTGGTGTCGCCCGGGCCGGTGGATACCGCGTTCATCACCGACAAAGGCATCATCGACACCGTTCCGCCGCTCGTCTTTTCTCAACCGATGAGCACGGCCGACGAAATCGCCGACTTGGTCCTCGCCTCGGCCGCAGATGGGGCGCGGGAGAGGGTGAAACCGGCATTCGGCGGGAAGCTCGCCACTCTCGGCTACCTCCTGCCGTCGTTGCGCCGGCTTCTGATGCCGGTGCTTGAGCGAAAGGGAGAGCGTGAGAAGCAGAAATACATCGCCCGCCATTCGCCGTGACTAGCCGTCATCTGTAGTCGAAGGGGAAAGTGACGAGCGTCGCTTCGGTGACGGTCCCCAGGTATCGATGCGAGGAAGCATCCTGTACAGAAGCCAATGATAGGTGCTGCGCGGAAGTATTCGGCGAAGTAGCGAGAAACACGCCGCGTCCAGGGTCGCAGGAACTCGCAAGGGAGGCCGCCTCCGTCGCATCGTCTTCAGCACGACCCTAGCGACCGACTCCGGCGTCGCCGGCGAAAGCTTCATCAGCCTCTCGATGAATGGTGCCATGTTCACGTAGTGCTCGTGGTATGGCTCCGAGAGCTCCTGCTCGGAGCGATTGCTCTTGGAAGTGTACCGGACCTTCTGGAAGCCGTCCGAATGCACGAATCCGGGTTGCACCAGACTCACGCGAATCCTCCAAGGTCGAACCTCGTACCAAAGTGCCTCGTGGGCTCCCTCGAGGGCGAACTTCGACGCGCTGTAGGCCGCCATCGTCGGCATCGCCATCATCCCCCCAACCGAGCTGACGGTAATGATCCTGCCCGCCCGCTTGGCGCGCATCGTTGGAAGCACGAGTCGGATCAGCTCCATCGGTGATTTGAAGTTCACTTCCATCTGGCCGACGCGTTCGTCGGTCTCGACGTGCTCGACGACGGCTCGATAGGAAATGCCTGCATTGTTGATGAGAACATCAACCCCGCCCCAGTCGCGTTCGGCCTCCGCGATCACCGCCTCGCGCTGCTCGCGACTCGTGACATCCAGCGAGCGAACTCGAACCTGAAGCGACTCGCGGATTCCGTGAGACGCGAATCGCGGAAGCGAGCTCTGCCGGGCGGTTAGCAAAACACGGCACTTCGTTTGCGTCAACGCGCGGGCTATCGCCAGGCCAATCCCCGTACTGGCGCCCGTAATCAATACAGTCTGCTCCGATTGCATGCGCATTTGAGTTTATAGGGGTCCACACTTACACTCAAACTGCCTTGTTAGGCTAGGGGAGGATGCCATGGGATGGTTGATCAGTTTGCTGGTTCTCGCTGTGTTGCTGACTGCTTGGTTGGTTAGCCTCTACAATGGCCTCGTCAATCTTCGCAACCGCTTCAGAAACGCGTTCGCCCAGATCGACGTACAACTCAAGCGGCGCCATGATCTAATCCCCAATCTCGTCGAGACCGCGAAAGCCTTTCTCTCGCACGAACGCGAGACACTCGAGGCGGTAATTGCAGCGCGAAACTCGGCCGAGGGCGCACGCTCGCGAGCCGCTGCCAATCCCGGAGACACAGAGGCAATGCAGGGTCTGGCCAGCGCCGAAGCCGGACTCAGCGGCGTCCTGGGTCGCTTTTTTGCTCTCTCTGAGGCTTACCCGGATCTCAAGTCCAACCGGAACATGATGCAACTCTCCGAAGAGCTGTCGACGACGGAGAACAAAATCGCGTTCGCGCGTCAGGCCTTCAACGACGCAGTCATGCGCTACAACAACAAGTGTGAAATGGTTCCTTCGAACCTAATTGCGAGTACGTTTGGATTTCAGCGCGCCGAGTTTTTCGAAGTCGATCTCGAAGGCGAGCGCGAACCGGTCAAAGTTCAGTTCTGAGCCATGGACTTCTTCGAGGAGCAGGTGCTCGCGCGCAGGCGAACTCGGCGGTTGATAGTCCTCTTTGCCGTTGCAGTCGTTGGCATCGTCGCAGCCATCTACTTCCTGGCGATGCTCGTTTACCACGCAGGCGCGAGCAACGTGGCCGGCGTCGCCTACGTCGTCGGTGAGTACGGTAGCGTTGGTCAGCTGGCCTCCTCTTTCTGGAATCCTGGTGTCTTCTTCGTCTCACTGGGCGGTACGGCCGCGGTGGTTGGCCTAGGGTCGCTCTACAAAGTCGCGCAGCTGCGGGAGGGTGGGCCGGCGGTCGCTCGAGGTCTCGGCGGTCGCAAAGTCGATCCCGATTCGACGAAGCTCGAAGAGCGACGCCTGCTCAACGTGGTCGAAGAGATGGCCATCGCGTCCGGCGTGCCCGTTCCGGAGGTGTATGTTCTGGAACGCGAGCCGGGCATCAACGCTTTTGCCGCGGGAAATACGAGCAGCGACGCCGTGATTGGCGTCACGTCTGGAACGCTACACCTCCTGCGCCGCGACGAGCTGCAAGGGGTGATCGCCCACGAGTTCAGTCACCTCCTCAACGGCGATTCGCGCATCAATGTCCGCGCGATCGGCCTGCTCCACGGAATTTTTCTTCTTGCTCTGATCGGTCGATTGCTCATTCGCGGCTCTGCGCGCAGCAGGGACAAAGAAGGCAAAGGCATCGTACTCATCGGGCTGGGTCTGCTGACGATCGGTTCCATAGGCGTGTTCTTTGGACGGATGATTCAGAGCTCGATTTCTCGGCAGCGGGAGCTTCTCGCCGATGCCTCCGCGGTCGAGTTCACCCGCGACACGGACGGTCTGGTTGGCGCTCTCAAGAAGATCGGCGGAGCCGCGACTCGTTCGTATCTCGATACGCCAAAGGCCGATGAAGCAAGCCACATCTTCTTCTCCGATGCGATTCGCCGATTGCGCCTGTTCGCGAGCCTGTTCCGCACGCATCCTCCACTGGCGGATCGCATTCGCAAGCTCGAGCCGCACTGGGATGGTGAGTTCACCGAGGTAGCACTCCCGGAGATCTCCGACGGCATGAGCACGCCCCCCGACGCATCGACCGGTCATGTGAATGCGTTTGCCGAGGCTCCGACGCAAGAGGCGGTGAATCAGGCGATCGAATACATTGGTAGCCCGCATCCGGAGCAGGTCGACTTCGCCCATTCGCTGCACGCCGGGTTGCCCGAGCCTTGGATTCGTGCGGTCCATCAGGCGCCGATGGCCCAGGCGATGATCTTTGGCCTCCTGCTCGCACCTGACCAGATTCTCGGCGGGACGGAGCTGATCCGGGTGGCGGAGCTCACCGACCCGCAAACGGCAGACCTCGCGCTTCGGTTTCGCTCCGAGGTATGGGATCGCTCGGCGGCGGAGAAGATCGCGCTGGTCGACATGGCCATGCCGACTTTGCGAAATTTGTCCCTCGAAGAGTATCGACGCTTTCGCGAAGTGGTCGAGGCGTTGATGCGCAGCGATCGACGCATCGATCTGTTCGAGTATACGCTCAGCCGGATGATACAGCGTCATCTCGCGCGGTACTTCGAAGGCGGGGGTCCCACGCCGGTACGGTTTCGATCACTCAAGGTTCTCCTGCCCGATGCAAGGATTCTGATCGCGACATTGGCACGAGCAGGTAGCCGAACGGAGGAGCAAACCAAGCGTGCGTTTCGATCCGGAATGCAGATGCTTGATCTGATGCGTTCTGCTGCCGAGATCTTGCCTTCCGGCCAATGCACCTTGGCCTCGGTGGACCGAGCACTGACACGCTACGATGGGGCCACGCCCGCACTCAAGCGGAACCTCATGCTGGCCTGCGCCGCGACAGTCATGGCCGACGATGAGATCACCGACCGGGAGGCCGAGCTGATTCGGGCCATCGGCGATGCGCTCGATTGTCCTGTGCCCCCTTTTGTGCAATCGAGGTAGCGTCATGGATACACGAAGCGTTTACGAAACGGACGACGAGGTGCAGGCTTTGGCGCTCCAGGAAGCGCTCGAGTCCGAGGGGATCGCCGCAGTCCTGGTCAATCATCGCGACACCGCCTATCCGGGGATCACCGATCGGCAGCGGCACGGGACCGAAATTCGGGTCGAGCACAACCAGGTCCAGCGAGCCACACAGCTGATCGAAGAGTTCCTGGCGGCCCAGCCGGTCGAGGGACCTCCCATCGCAGCTCCGCCGGGCTCCGAGCCGCCCCCCGTGCTTCGTGGGCCAGGGTGGCTGGTTATCACATTGATAATGTTGGGTTTATTGGCGCTGGCTGCTTATATACTGAATGACAATTAACCGTTGGATCCCGCTCCGTTTCTTGCTATAAGTTAACGGTTAGTAAAGGACGCGCGCCATGGTCATCACAGAGACTTATGATTTGAAGCAGCTCGCAAAGCTCCTCAACTGGAATCCCGCTCACTGCAAAGTGATCCTCAAGCAGCTTGGTGCCGACCCAGCGCGACCGATCGACGGCGAAACCGCAGCAAAAGTCGCGGACAAGATCCGCCGACCGTGGCCGCCCAAGGCTGCCTAGCTCGCGTCCTGTCGAATCAACGCGGCTGCTCGTTCGCCGATCATCATGCTCGGGGCGTTGGTATTGCCCCCGGTAATTTGAGGCATGATGGACGCATCCGCGACTCGAAGCCCATCGATGCCCCGCACCCTCAGCTTCGGGTCCACCACCGCCGTCTCGTCGATGCCCATCTTGCAGGTGCCCACCGGGTGATAGACGGTCATTGCCCGTAGCCGGACTTCGTCGGCGAGCTCCGCATCGCTCGTGCGATGAGCGCCAGGGCTGAGCTCTTCACGCAGGTGCTCCGCCATCGCCGGGTGCGCGCAGATCTCGCGACACTTGCGCGTTGCCGCGATGAGCAGTTGCAAGTCTTCGGGCTCCTCCAAGAAGTGCGGATCGATCTGTGGTGCCTGATCCGGTTTGTTGGAACTGAGCAGAACCTCGCCACGGCTCTTTGGGTAGATCAAGGTGGGCATGACGGTCAGGCAATGACCCGTGTCGAGCTCGGGACGCTCCGGGCCGTCTTGATTTGGGCTCGGGTAGCCCCACGGCAGCGTGTGAATCTGGATATCCGGAATCGGGGCGGCGTCACTGCTCTTGATGAAGGCTCCCGCCTCGAAGACAGTGCGACCAAACCAGCCGTTTCCGACGAGGTATTCCTTGAGCATCCCCCCGAAGAAGTGCGCGGCGGTCCCCCGGTGAAGACTGGTCGGCGAGCGGTAGGTGAGCGGTACGAACAGGTGATCGTGGAGGTTCTTGCCAACACCGGGGAGATCGAGGCGTACCTCGATCCCGTGTTCGCGCAGGTGGTCGGCTGGTCCGACCCCGGAGAGCATCAAGATCTGCGGCGACCCAATCGCACCCGCCGAGACGATCACCTCGCGATTCGCGCGAGCGACGGAGGTTCCACTCGGCCTATCGTACTCGACGCCCACTGCGCGCTCGTCTTCGATGACGACGCGCCGCACCAGCGCCTGCATTTCTACGCTGAAGTTGGGCCTTTGGAGGCTCGGATGAACGTAAGCTTCGGCCGTGCCGCTTCGTAGGCCATCACGAGCTGACATTTGATAGAAGCTCGCACAGTGTTGGTTGTCCGCGTTGAAGTCGTCGCCGATCGGGATGCCGCAAACCTCGGATGCGGCCTTCACGAAGGCGTTCGACACCGGGCTGATCTGATCGGGTGGGTGACGTGTCACTTGGATGGGACCGCCCGCCCCGTGATAGCTGGTCTCACCGTCTTGGTGGTTTTCCAGCTTCTTGTAGAATGGAAGAATGTCGTGAAAGCTCCAACCCTCACAACCGCGGGCCGCCCAGCCGTCATAGTTCTTCGCGTTGCCTCGAAGGTAGAGCATTCCGTTTATCGAGCTGGAGCCGCCCAGGACCTTGCCGCGGGTGTACGGGATACGCCGGCCATTCAGACGAGGCTGCGCAACGGTGGTGAAGCCCCAGTCGAGCTTCTTCTTCAGATGCTTGACCTGATGGACCAAGCTGATCATCCCCGGCTTACGGACCAGGGTGGTTCGATCGCTGCCGCCTGCCTCGAGCAGTAGGACCGTGGTCCGTGGATCCTCCGCAAGCCGGCTGGCCACGATGGCTCCTGCAGAGCCGGCTCCAATCACGATGTAGTCGTACTCCGCCATCGACCTCTCCAAAGTGAAACACGTTTCACTTCGATTCGTATATGACGATCTCGGCCGGGGCGCACGTTGGGCTCATTGCCCCGCTCGCTCGATCGCGTCGACGAGCCCGGAGTGTCGTTGGGCCCTTCGCCCCAACGCCGCACGGACGACTTCTGGAGAACCGACGATCCGCAGACGCTTCCTGGCGCGGCTCACTGCCGTGTATACGAGCTCGCGGGTCAACAACGGCGCATCTTGCTCCGGCAGGACGACGAGCACCTCATCGAACTCGGACCCCTGCGCCTTGTGGATACTCAATGCGAAAGCATCGGAAAAACGCGGGAGGCGTGCCTGCGCGATGCTCCGGAATTCATCGGAATCCGCCTCCACGATGGCGCTGGGCGGATCGCCGTCGACCAGCATCGCGAAGTCTCCGTTGTAGACGCCGAGCTCGTGGCTGTTCTCCTCGATGATGATCGGTGTGATCGGGAGC
>JBAVOF010000692.1:0-5674 GCA_049691835.1 Polyangiales bacterium | reverse complement strand
GGCGATGCATGTGGTGAGCGCCGTCGGGCTGATGATCGACCCGCACGACCTCGGCCGTACCCTCGGGAGTCGCAATGAAGAAGAAGAGCCGCCCGGAAAGGGCCAAGGTCCAGGCTTCGACCCGACGATATTCCTCTACGATACGGTTGCGGGGGGGATCGGACTTGCGCCCCGGTTGTTCGAGGAGCGTGAAGAGCTACTGCGTCGTGCCCGACACTTGATCGAGAGCTGTCAATGCAACGAAGGCTGCCCGGGCTGCATCGGCCCTGATGCGGCGAGTGATGACGAGCCCGAGGCTGCGCGCAAGCGATTGGTGCTTGGTTTGTTGGATGCCGTGGGCGTGAGCGCCATCCACTAGAGGACGATGTCGATCAAGCGAAGCCTCGCGCGTCTTGCGCAGACGACCCCAAGGCAGTTCGACGTTGCCAGCGTCAGGGGCGCGCTGCCCGGTCAGCGGCGAGATACCGACCATGGCGAGCTCCACGTCATCGACGAGTACCTCGAGCCGCATCACCATCACGGTCGGGTACCAATTGCGGACGCACTGCGCGTGTCGACTGAACGTCTGGCGCAACTGGCCCTGGACCCATCACTCGAAAATGTCGAGCTCCAACGGGCCTTGTTCCTCGATACGGAAACCACCGGCCTGGCCGGCGGGACGGGAACGGTGCCGTTCCTGATCGGTATCGGCTGGTTCGAAGACCAATCCATGCGGATTCAGCAGCTTTTTCTCCCGGAGCTCGGCCGCGAGGCGCCAATGCTGCATTGGTTGCGCGCGCGAATGGAGGCTAGCTCCTGCGTCGTGTCCTTCAACGGAAAGTCTTTCGACTGGCCGCTCCTGCGCACTCGCTTCGTGTTGAATCGTGTTCCCGCACCGAGGCTGCCTCCGCATCTCGACTTGCTGCATTGCGCTCGGCGGGTGCTGCGATCACGGCTCAAGTCGGTGCGTCTGGTCGAGCTCGAACGGCGAGTCCTCGGCATGTACCGGGAAGACGACGTGTCCGGTGCACTGATACCGCAGCTCTACTTCGACTACCTCGACGGTGGGGAAACGTCTCCCATCGCCAAGGTGATCGAGCACAACGCGAACGACTTGATCGCGTTGGCAGCACTCATCGGTGAGCTCGTCGGTCACTTCGACGAAGTGCATGCGGGGGACGATCCGCTCGACCACCTCGCCTACGCAAAAGTGGCAGAGCGAGCCGGAGACTGCGGGCGCGCTCGGTCCTTTGCCGATGCGGCAGCGCGCGGAGGCGGGCTCGCAGGATGCACGGTCGAAGCGTGCCTGCTCACCGCACGGATGGCTCGTCGTGAAGGCGAGATAGACGCCGAGGAACGCGCGCTATTGAGCGCGCTACAGGCGGCGAACGATGAAGAGCTTCGAGCCGTCGTCCGACTTGCTCTGACCAAGTGCTACGAGCACCGGCGCAAGGACCTCGCGCGGGCGCTCGAGCATGCTCTGGGCACGGACTTGGCCGAGGGACAGAACGCAGCCGAACGGCGTGTGGCTCGCTTGAGGCGCCGCCTGGCCCTGCGAAGCTGAGCTTATTGCACGGGGTCTTGGCCACGCTGGCACGGGCTGGCACACCGGCAGGCGGGTGATCCGCGAAATCGGCGCGGTTTCCGGCTCCTCGCCTTGGCAGGAAAGTTGCATATACATCGAAGAGAATCCCCTCGTACGTGGAGAGTAGCGATGAATCGAGTTCGGTTGGCTTGTGTACTGATTGGCGCGGCTGGTCTGATGGCCGCCGGTTGTGGTGAGACCGGCGGCGAGAGCGCAGGGGCGGTAGAAGGTTTCGTATGCGGCAAGGACGGCAGCACGTACTCGGTCGAAGAGGCCGCGCGCGGCGAGCGTGACGTCGCGCACCGCGGTCGTTGCGACGCGCCTATGCATTGCGGCTCACCGAACGATTGCTTCGTCGGCGATGGTTGCATGCCCGTTCCAGGCGCCGCGGGCGACGATGGCGTCGACCGGGCAGTGGACGCCGCCAATCTTGCGTCAGATCCCGATCGGTATTGGTGTGTTCCGGGCACGACCCGTTGCGACTGCCCTGGGGTATTCGAACCAGTTTGTGGGGGTGACGGACGCAACTACATCAATGCCTGCGAGGCCGCTTGCGCTGGCGTGGGCATTCGGCATGAGGGCTACTGTGAAGAGCCACCCGGGGAAGGCTGCGTACGCGCGGGCTGCAGCGGGCAACTCTGCGTCGAAGAGGGAATGGACATCGCCAGCACCTGCGAGTGGCGCACGGTCTATGAGTGCTACCAGCAGGCGAGCTGTGAGCGACAGCTGAACGGCCCCTGCGGTTTCACGCCGACCCACGAACTGGTCGAGTGCCTGGAGCGCTTGGGCGAGCAACCCTGCGCTTGCCTAGACATCTATTTGCCCGTGTGCGGTGTCGACGGACGAACGTACGGCAATGCGTGCGAAGCCCAATGCGCTCATGTTCGCGTGGCCCATGAAGGGCAGTGCAACGACGAGTGTCCCGTGGAAACCCACATTCGGAACTTCGACGGCCAGTGTGTGCCAAAGTGCTACAGCCAAGAGCAGTGTGGCGACGAGCAGCACTGCAATTCGCTCGAGGTGTGTTTGCAAGATCCGGCGTGCCCTGTCTGCGATGTCTGCGTCGGCTGGTGCGAGCCACCTGCCGGCGACTGCAGCACCAACGGCTGCGAGGTGGGTTGGACCTGCAGCTACTGCCAAACGTCCGACGGGCAGGCGGAGTGGATCTGCTTGGCGCCGAATGCGGGGGCTTGCCTCGCGCCGAACGAATGCCGTCCCACAGGCTGCAACGGAGAGATCTGTTCGAATCACGATGTGGCATCTCCCTGTGTCGCCTTGCCTGAGTTCGCTTGTTACCAAGAGCACGGGGTGTGCGAGCCCCAGCCCTGGGGCGAGTGCGGTTGGACCCAGACGCCGGAGCTCGATGAGTGTCTTTCGCACTTCGATTGCCGGGCCAAAGGTTGTGACGACGGATCGTACTGTGGGTACTGCTGGACCAGTTGGGAGTGTATTCCCGAGGGTGCCGTCTGCTGACGAGTTAGCGTTGTTGGCGTCGCCAGCCGGACGGTCTCACCATCACCCTCAGGCTGGCGGCGCGACTTCTACTCTCGTCGTCACGGAGTTCGCAATGAAGCAATGCTTGTGCGCGTTTGCGTGAAGCTCGTCCAGTTGATCCTGGGTCGGCGCTTCGCCTCCCCAGGTGATCTCCGGACGGAGCACCACCCGCGTGATCGCGATTCGCTTCTCGGGGTTGCGTTCCATCACCCCTACGGCCTGGTCCCGGTAGTCGTCGACCACGAAGCCGTTGCGCGCTGCCAGCGCAAGGAAGGTCAGCATGTGGCAGCTCGACAGCGCGGCGACGAACGCGCGCTCCGGATCGACCAGGGCTTCGTTTCCGAGGTACTGCGGCGCCGCGGACGCCCGAACCTCGCTGCCACCGTCGAATTGCCACACGTGGTCGCGGGTATATTCCTTTGGCGTGAACGGCGTTGCTCGCCGATTCCAATGAACCGTTGCTCTGTGCTCGGACATGGTGGCTCCTTCGAGCCCCAAGCGTAGGTCCGTTCGTGCGTCAGTCCAGGCATCCGCTCGACGGAGTCATCGAGCTCTATAGGCGCATTCTCTGCGGGAGCCGTCCTGCGCGCCGGGGCACGGCGGAACACGACGCGCCCCGGAACGCGCCAGCACCAGCGTCCGTATCGCTGCTCGCGTCACCCGCCGCTGATGGCTTCGACCTGGACCGGAGGCGTCTCGTCCGTGAGGCGGTTCTCGAGGAATCCCGCAGGGAGCGAGACCTTCTGCCGGCCAGCCGTCTTGCCGCGTGGGACTCGCATCGCCTCCGGGGGGAAAGGCTCCGACGGATCGGCCGAGCGCAGGACTTGCTCGAGCGCCTGCAGGCTGGTGACGCCCATCAGGCGGGATCGCAGCTTCGCGCTGCCCCGAAACGCCTTGGTGTACCAGCTGCTGTGCCTGCGGAACATGCGCATTGCAGGTGCTTCGCCGGCCCACTCGCTCAGGAGAGAGGCATGTTCCATCGCGACATCGACCACCTCACCGAACGTCGGAGGGTCTCGCGGTTCGAGTCCATCGAAGACGTCCGACAGATCTCGGAAGAGCCATGGTCGACCGAGACAGCCCCGCCCAATCACCACACCGTCGCATCCCGTCATTCGCATCATGCGCAGCGCGTCTTGAGCCTCCCAGATGTCTCCATTGCCGAGCACGGGAATCGTTCGCACCCGTTGCTTGAGATTCGCAATCGCATCCCAGCGCGCGTTTCCGTCGTAGAGCTGGGCGGCCGTGCGTGCGTGCAAGGCGACCGCTGCGCATCCTTCATCCTCCGCTATTCTTCCAGCGTCCGTGTAGGTGAGGAGGCTGTCATCGATGCCCATTCGAAATTTGATCGTGATCGGTATCTCGCCCGAGCTCCGCACGGCGGCGCGGACGATGTTGGCGAGCAAGCGTGGCTTAGCCGGGATCGCCGAGCCGCCGCCTTTGCGCGTGACCTTCGGAACGGGACACCCGAAGTTCATGTCGATGTGGTCGACGTGCTCTTCGCCGACGAGCCACTTCACCGCTTCGGCTACGTAGTGAGGGTCCACGCCGTAGAGCTGGAGGCTTCTCGGTGATTCGTCCTTCCCGAACTCTGCGAGCATCAAGGTCTTGGATCGACCCTCCACGAGCGGGCGTGCCGTCACCATTTCGCTCACGTACAGCCCGGCCCCAAATCGGCGGCAGATCGCGCGAAACGGCCAATTC
The DNA here is from genome assembly GCA_049691835.1 of Polyangiales bacterium. Lineage (GTDB taxonomy): Bacteria > Myxococcota_A > Polyangia > Polyangiales > Houyiibacteriaceae > SG8-38. Next base: position 912 of record JBAVOF010000692.1, on the reverse strand, counting down.
GTCACCCCCGCCATCGGCGCGAGGACGACCGGAGGCCAGACCGACAAGGGACCGATGGGAACCGGCGCAAACTCCCCGGGACGCGCCAATGGCACGTCGCGATTTTGCTCGCTCTTGTAGATCTGCTCCATCGTTGGTTTGAACTCTTTCGAAGCGGGAAGCTTCCCTTTTGCTTCCGCTCAGCTCACCACGGCCAGGTGGCGATGTCCGTTGGTGCGGGCGAGCTTCATGCGCCAATCGACCCCGATGATCTCGCCTTCTTCGAGTGGGAGCCAGATGTTCTCACCTTGAATCGTCTCGCTCGAGAAGATTAGGTGATTGACGTATCCGCTCTCAGTCGGTGCTTCGCATTCCGGTGAAAGGCTGGGACACGTATCTCGGTCCGCGCACTGCGTCTTGTAGGTCGACCAGAAAAGCTCCTTGCCCCCTTCTGCCGCGACCATCGTCGTGCCGTCGGTCACGATGACCGTGAGCAGCGAGCGCTCTTTTTCGGGATCGACGTCGCAGAGTGCGCGTACGTGCGCGAGCGTCGATTGCAGGGCCGCCGAGGTCTCTTCGACCCCGATGCGCCCCGACAAGGGTCCATGCTGCGACAAGTGCGTCAGAAACAAGAAGAACAGGACCTCGCTGTCGGTCTCACCCAGGATGTAACGTCGGAGCCGGGGCGCGATGCGTTGAAGCAGCTCGGGCCGATGTTTACGGAAGTCCTGAACGTCGCCATTGTGCGCCATGATCCACTTGCCGTACTGAAATGGATGGCAGTTCAGCACGGAGAGCTCACCATTGGTGGCCCGGCGGACATGCGCCAGCACCGTCTCCGATGCTACGATGCCGCTCACGCGGTGAAACAGCATGTCGTCGAGGGCCGTTGCAGGACTGCGCGTGATGTGAGGGGCACCGTCGACGTAGAAG
>JBAVOF010000691.1:0-5417 GCA_049691835.1 Polyangiales bacterium | reverse complement strand
CGCCTGATTCGAGCGAAAGAGACCAGAGAGAAAGCCCCTGAGCGCAACGATGTCTAGCGTACGCGCGTCCGCTGTAATGCCCTGATCACGAACGTAGTCACGAAAGCTCCGCAAATCGCGAACGTAGGTTTCGACCGTACGAGCCGAGCTTCTGCGCTCATCCGCCAGGTATTGAGCGAACGCGTCGATCTGCTTGTCGAGCGGATCCGTTGCGCGCATCGGCCGAGCCTAGCACGTCCGCGAGCCACGCCCCGAGATCCTGCAAGGCCATCTCCGACTGCGCGTCACGCCGGGCACGCTTGTTCAGGCGACGTCCCTCGATTGGCGGCACCATGCTCCACATCACGTTCGATGGTTGGAAATCGTCACTCGCTGTACGCAGATGGCCGATCATGGCACCGAGCATCGTCGTGCGAGGCGGAAACGAAAATGAGCGCCCTAGCGCCTCGCAGGCCAGCTTGATCCCGAGGAGCATCCCGCAGGCCGCGCTCTCGACGTAGCCCTCGACGCCGCTGATCTGCCCTGCGAGATAGACTCCAGGGCGCGTGCGAAGCGCCAGGTCGTCGTCGAGCACCGCGGGTGAGTCGACGAAGGTGTTCCGATGCACGCTCCCAAGCCGTTCGAACTCCGCGCGCTCCAACCCTGGGATCATCCGAAAGACGCGCTTCTGCTCGGGCCACGTCATCCGCGTCTGGAAACCGACCATGTTGAATGCCGTGCCGGCTTCGTCTTCCTGGCGCAGTTGCACCACTGCGTACGGCCACCGCCCGGTGCGCGGGTCAGTCAGGCCAACGGGTTTCATGCAGCCGAACGATAGAGTCTTCGGTCCACGGGCCGCCATCACCTCGACCGGGAGGCAACCCTCGAAGTAGCGCACCTGCTCGAACTGCCGTGGCGCCACCTTCTCGGCATCCAAGAGTGCCTGTACGAACGTCGCGTACTGTTCCGCGCTGAGAGGGCAGTTCACGTATGCATCATCCCCGCCCTTGTCGTAGCGCGAGGCGCGGAAGGCACGGTCAAAGTCGATGGAGTCGGCGGAGACGATCGGTGCAATCGCGTCGTAGTAAGCTAGGTGCTCGGCGCCCACGGCGGCCGCGAGATCGTCGGCCAGACCGCCCGAGGTGAGCGGTCCCGTCGCGAGGACGAGCGGCCGCTCCGAAAGAATCCGATCGACGACTTCATTAACCACTTCAATGAGTGGGTGCGCCTGAATTCGCCGCGTGATCTCGGCGCTAAACTTGTCACGATCAACAGCAAACGCCCCGCCAGCAGGCACACGATGAAGCTCCCCGACCTCCATCGTCAGAGACCCGGCTCGACGCATCTCTTCTTTGAGTTGTCCTACCGCATTGTGCAGCGCCGCCCCACGAAACGAGTTGGAGCAGACGAGCTCGGCCATGTAATCCGAGTGCTGGGCAGGCGTGCGCGACGCCGGTTTCTGCTCGATGAGACGTACCGAAACACCTCGTTCCGCCAGTTGCCAGGCGCACTCCGTGCCGGCGAGCCCCGCACCGATGACGACTACGTCTGCCACCCGCAAACCCTACCCCGTGGCCGAGTCTGCCGCAGGTCGCTTCTCTGAGGATTCGCTCTCCTCGGGCAGCTCGTCAGGATCGTAGCTGCGCTCGAAATCGCAGGTCTCGTTGGGGCACTTGAGCTTGGGGTTCTTCTTCCCGCCGACGGGAACCAGGAACTCGGCGCCACAAGTGGGGCACTTCTCGCCCACGGGCTGCTGCCACACGCGAAAGTCGCATGGCTCTTCGGAGCGGTAGTTCGTGCAGCCATAGAACGGTCGTCCTCGCCCCTTTGGCTTGATCGGAACGATGTCGCCCGTCTTACACTTCGGGCATTTGTACCCGAGAGGCACCGCGCGGGTGTGCTTGCACTCCGGATACCGGGAGCAGCCGAGGAACCAACCATTGCGGCCCCAGCGCTTGTTCATCTTCGCGCCGCATTCGTGGCAGTCGTACTCGGTCAGCTCCGGCTCCTTGGGCGCCTCGACTTGACCATCAGGACCGATGTGTTGTGTGTAGCGACACTCTGGGTACTTGGTGCAGCCGATGAACGGGCCCTTCTTGCCCCAGCGTTTGACCAGGGGATCGCCTGAGACCGGACATTTCTCTCCGGTCTCGACGGGCTCGGGCCACCACTTCCCCTTCTGTTCGACGGCATGCGCGATCTGCGCCTGGAGCCGTTCGTGAAATGGCTGAAGCACGTCGAGGCGCTTCGCTCTCGCCTCGCCAACTGCGTCGAGGTCCTCCTCGAGCTTCCGGGTGAAGCCGATGTCGGCGAGGTCGAAGTTGTCGGCAACCAGCTTCTCGATGACCAGCGTGCCGAGAGGCGTGGGCACGAGCTTGTTGCCATCCTTCTCGACGTAGGCCCGCTGCTCGACCTTGCTGATGATCTCGGCGTAGGTGCTGGGGCGCCCGATACCCTCTTCCTCGAGCTTCTTGATCAGGGTAGCCTCCGTGAAGAGTGCGGGCGGCTCGGTCTGCTTGTGGTGCGTTTCGACGCCAGGCGGAATCACGAGCTGCAGCGCCTCCCCATCATGGAGCTCGGGAAGGCTGTCGTCGTCGTCCAACCTCTCATCGGGGCTCGATTCCTCACCGGCAAGCGGCTCGGTGGTGGCTCCGTACACGGCACGCCAGCCTGGAACCTTGAGCACACTGCCGCTGGCGCGAAGCCCATAGGCACGGCCACCAGTGGTCGCTTCGATGTCCACACTGGTCTGGTCGAACACCGCCGGGGTCATCTGCGACGCAACGAAGCGGTCCCAAATCAGCTTGTAGAGCCGGCGTTGCGGGTCGGTGAGGTACTTACTCACCGCCTCGGGCGGTAGGTCGAGACGCGTCGGACGAATCGCTTCGTGAGCGTCCTGCACGTTCTGCTTCTTGGACTTGAAGAAGTTGGCTTTCTCGGGAACCGAGTCCTTGCCGTACTTCTTGCCGATGTACGCGCGACAGTCATTCACGGCATCCGGTGAAAGCCGCACGCTGTCAGTACGCATGTAGGTGATGAGACCGACCGCTTCGGCATCTTTGCCGCGACCCAGTGTCATGCCCTCGTAGAGCTGCTGCGCAAGTCGCATCGTGCGTTTTGGAGGCATGCTCAACCGGTTCGCCGCATCCTGCTGAAGCTTCGACGTCGTGTAAGGAGCGGGAGCTTTGCGGGAGGCCTTCCGCTTGCTGATGTCCTTGACCCTGTACTTGGCTACCTTGAGGTCGGAAACGAAGCCTGCGGCGTCCTTCGCGTTGAGAACCGCCGACCGGGAGCTGACCTTCTGCAGCTTGTTGCCATCGACGCTTTGCAGCGACGCCATGAAAGACTGGGGCTTTTCCCCTCTGAGCCGAGCCTCGACGAGCCAGTACTCCACCGGAACGAATGCATCCCGCTCGTGCTGGCGGTCAACGATGATCCGTAGCGCCGGCGTCTGCACACGCCCGGCCGAAAGGCCGAAGGTGAACTTCTTCCACAAGAGACTCGACAGTGGGTAACCGCCGATACGGTCGAGCACGCGACGGGTACGCTGGGCCTCGTAGAGATTCGAATCCAGGTCGCGAGGTTCCGCGAGACCTTTCGCCACCCCGCGCTTCGTGATCTCTTCGAAGAGGACCCGCTTGATCTCCGCGTCCTGGTTGGCCTGCCTCGCCACCTCCATCAAATGGTAGGCAATGGCCTCGCCCTCGCGGTCAGGGTCCGTTGCGAGAAGAACCTTGTCCGCTCGCTTCGCAGCAGCCCGAATCGCCTTGACGACCTCGGGCTTGCCCTTCTCTTCGAGCAGCTCGTAAGTCTCCTGAAAACCATTGTCGATGTCGACGCCTCCGCGCTTGGGGAGGTCCTTGATGTGGCCTTTGGACGCAAGAACCTCGTAGCCGTCGCCGACGTACTTCTTGATCGTCTTCGCCTTCGCGGGGGACTCCACAATGAGGAGGGTCTTGGACATCGGTCTCCTTTAGTAGGGCTTGGTGCGACCGGAGCAACTCTGATAGCGGCCGCCCGGCCTCTCCTCGACCAGCCCCCGAACCAGGAGGCGCAGAATAGACCGCTGAACCTCGAACGCCGGAATTCCGGTTCGCGCACAAAGGTCCTCCGGATGGCGGGCCCGGCCTCGTAGGGATTGGAGGATCGATTGCTCTGCTTCGGTCAAATCGCTGAATTCGTTTGTATTTTCGTTCTGCTCTGAGGATACGGCGGCCTGACCTCCTCCCCCCAGCGCCGTCTCCGATAGAACATCGCCGGGACGCGCGCAAATCCTCGCTCCCTTGGTGAGCAGCTTGAGATTGCCCGATCCCCGCGAATCCCAAGGGGAAGCGGGGACCGCGAAAATCGGTCGGCCAAGGCGCTTGGCCCAGCGGGCGGTGGACAAAGCCCCGGACCGAGCAGGCGCCTGAATGACGATCGTGGAGCGCCCGAGAGCCGCGATCAGCCGGTTCCGCTTCAGAAACCGACCCGGTTGCGGCTCCGCGCCATCGCCGACTTCGGTCAACAAGCAGCCGTCACTCAAGACGCGCGTGAACAGATCATGGTTCGCATCGGGATACGGTTGATCCAACCCGGTAGGCAGAACGACCACCGTACGCCCGCCTCCGTCGAGCGCCCCTTCGTGTGCCGCCCGATCGACACCGACGGCACCGCCCGACACGACAGCGAGTCCGTTGAGCGCTGCGTTACGCGCAAGCGCATACGCGAAATCGAGCGCCTCATCATCGGCCTGGCGAGTCCCGACGACGGAGACGGCACGGGAAAGGTCGGGCAAGCTGCCCACGATGCGAAACTCCTCGGGTCCGTCGGAGAGCTCACGCAGCCCACCTGGATAGTCCGGACAGCGCGAGGTGACGACTCGAGCGCGCGCGGACAGATCCCGAAGCATCATCCGTATATCGACCAGGCGCCAAGTCCGTTGCGCGCTCGGCCAGGATGCGGACGCGCGCGAACGCGAGAACCGGCGGGACGCGTTTTCAATTCGCTCCGCACTTGCGGCGCCGGCGCCGAGCCTCAGCGATATGCGCGAATGGGTTTCACGTGGGTCTCTACACACGATCCGCGGTCAAGCAAGCAGCACTACAGACCGTCGTCGGGCCACGCTTCCCGCTGGAAGAACCAGTACCTCACCTCGAGCACCGTGCGCCCCTGTTCCTCGATGAGGATCCTCCTCGCGAGAAATGGAAGGCAATCGGTACGCTGGACTGTGATCCGGGGATCTAGCAAGTCATACTCATGGCCCTCGATCCACAAGACCAGCCGGGCTTGCCGAAGGAAAACCGCGACGAACGCGCCGTCCAAAAAACGCTGCAAGCACCGAGCATCACGACCCAATCGCCGACGCCCAATTAAGAAAGGGGCGATCCGGCACGGACGCCAATGGTCCGTTTCGCGGTCTCGCGAAACATCAACAGAAACAATACTTCCCTAATGAT
>JBAVOF010000690.1:0-6940 GCA_049691835.1 Polyangiales bacterium | reverse complement strand
AGATCGACAAGGTCGGACACGATTTTCGGGGCGACCCTGCCGCCGCCCTGCTCGAGGTCCTCGATCCGGAACAGAACGACACGTTCAGCGACCACTACCTCGAGATTCCCTACGACCTCTCCAAGGTGATGTTCATCGCCACAGCCAACGTTGGCGACACGATCCCAGCGCCGCTTCGGGACCGCATGGAGATCATCGAGATCCCGAGCTATACACGCCGCGAAAAGGCCGACATCGCCCGGGTGCACCTGGTGCCGAAGCAGCTCGAGGAGCATGGTATCAAGCCGGAGCAGGTTACCCTCGAAGGCGGAGCGATCCAGTCGATCATCGACCACTACACCCGCGAAGCCGGCGTTCGCAACCTGGAGCGTCAGATTGCATCCGTCATTCGTGGAGTTGCGGTGAAGGTCGCGGAGGGCGCGGAAGGTCCGTGGATCATCTCCGACGAAGAATCGTTGCGACCCTATCTCGGCGCCCCGCGCTTCAGCTCGGAAGTCGCGGAGCGAACGGCGGAGACAGGCGTCGCGACTGGCCTGGCCTGGACATCCGTTGGCGGCGAGATTCTATTCATCGAATGCACCAAAATGCATGGCACCGGCAAGCTTCAACTCACTGGGCAGCTCGGTGAGGTCATGAAGGAATCCGCGCAAACGGCGATGAGTTACGTTCGAACGCACGCCAAGGAATTGGGTATTGCGGAAGACTTCCTCGAGAAGAGCGACATCCACATTCACATCCCTGCGGGAGCGATGCCCAAGGACGGGCCAAGCGCGGGCGTGACGATGATGACGGCGATCGTTTCATTACTGACGGGTATTCACGTGAGGCACGATGTCGCAATGACCGGAGAGATCACCTTGCGAGGCCGGGTGCTTCCGGTCGGTGGCGTCAAAGAAAAGGTGCTCGCCGCCCACCGGGCGGGGATCAAGCGCGTCATCCTTCCCGAGCGGAATACCGCAGACCTCGACGAGGTTCCCGAAGAGGTTCGGGAGACGCTGGAATTCGTTCCAGTATCGAAGATGGATGCCGTCCTGGCCAACGCGCTGCTCGAGCCAGATCGCCTCAAGCTCGACCTGAGCGACCCTCGCCCGGAGACTGGTGACGCGGACGTGGTCCAGGTATCTCCATAGAGCGCTTCCAGTGAGCGTGGTAATCTCGCCGCATGGGTGAGATGAAGACGACGGTCCTGGGCGCGGGCTCGTGGGGCACTGCATTGGCCAAGCTGCTGGCCGACCAGGGACACTCGACTCGGCTCTGGGCACGTCGCAAGGCGATGGCGCAGGCAATTCAGGCCGAGCGAACGAATCAGGCGTACCTCCCTGGCTTTCGGCTTCCCGACGCGCTCGAAGCCACCGCCGACCTCGAATATGCGCTCGACGGCACCGATCTAGTCGTTTGTGTCGTGCCTACTCACGGACTGAGGGAGGTTCTCCGTGACGCGGCGCCCTTGCTTGGCACCAGTGCTCCAATCGTCAGCGCCACCAAGGGGGTGGAAATGGAGACACTCATGCTGATCTCGGAGATTTTCGAAGACGTTCTTCCCGAGTCACGGCACCGACAACTGGCCTACTTGGGCGGTCCGAGCTTCGCCAAGGAGGTCGCGGCCGGCCTTCCGACCGCGGTGTCAGTCGCGGGCCGCCACGCCGACGTGGTCGCCGTCGCACAGCGAGCGCTCAACACGGATCGTTTCCGCGTCTACAGCACCGATGACGTCGTCGGTGTCGAGCTCGGCGGCGCGTTGAAGAACGTCATCGCGATCGCAGCAGGTATCGGCGACGGCCTGGGCTTCGGGCACAACACCAGAGCGGGGTTGATCACGCGTGGGCTTGCCGAGATCTCGCGCCTGGCGATCGCGAAAGGAGCAAATCCCCTTACACTGGCGGGTCTGTGCGGCATGGGAGATCTCGTGCTCACGTGCACCGGGGACCTCTCGCGAAACCGCAACGTCGGACTCCAGATCGGGCGGGGGAAATCGCTGGACGAAATCCTCGGCAGCATGCAGATGGTGGCGGAGGGCGTGCGCACGGCGAAGAGCGCACACGAGCTATCCGAGCGCGATGGTGTCGACATGCCGATCACTGGCGAGGTCTATGCGATGCTCTACGAAGGCAAGTCGCCCTTGAAGGCCGTCGGAGATCTGATGACCAGGCCGTTGCGGGCCGAGCGCGAATGATGGAAGGCGGACGGTTTCGCCTGGTCTATCTAGTCCTGGCTCCTGCCATTCTCGTCGCCGCTGGAATTCTCGGGTACTACACATTTCGATCTGCGCGCCAGCACACCCTGCTAGGAGAGCAAACAATCGCTCAATCGTTGCTCTCGGTCGCCCAAGAGCGCGTCGAGCGAATCGAGCGATACATCGCCATCGCTGACGCCAGAGTTTTCGGCCTCGTCGATCCGAACGACTCGAGCACACTCGACACGGTTTGGCTTCCGCAGGCAGAGACGCAAACGCCGAGCGTCCGGGCAGTCCTGTTGGTCGACCAAGACGGCAATGTGCTGCAATGGGCGAGTCGAGACGACAAGAAGTCGCGAAGAGCATTTCTGCGGGTGTTCAGGCAGTCACTCGTGAAGTCCTTGGTGCTCGACTCCGCAGAACCGAACGTGCTTCGACATGCGCACGAGCAAGTCGGCGACCAGAGCTATCTCCTGTCCTACAAGGCCTATTCGACTCTCGCGGGACAGATCACATACATCGTCGCTCACCACGACACCCAATACTTGGTAGAAGAGGTCTTCCCAACGATGTTCGTTTCCGACGAGACGACACCGCTCTATGACATCGTCGACGAAAACAACCAGTTGGTGTTCGGCCCTGACCTCTCGGAGGCGGGGGTCTATACGGTCGACCACCGTTTCCCAAAGACCCTAAACAAGTGGCGCCTTCAGGTAGCCCCACGGCAGGGCGCGCTCCTTCAGGCGCAAGGACGCTCACGCCTGCGGGGCGAAGTTGCGCTGCCGGTGATGTCGTTTGCGATAATCCTGCTCAGCGCCATGTTCTTCATCTACGCCGCAGAGAAGGAGCGGCGACTCAATCAGCTCAAGAGCGAGCTGATGGCCAACGTGTCGCACGAGCTCAAGACTCCTCTGTCCGTCGTCCGAATGTTCGCTGACATGCTACGGTCCGGCCGCGTGCCGAGTGAGCAACGCAGGCTCGAGTACCTCGACATCATCTGCCGAGAGTCGGAGCGACTCACCTCTCTGATCGACAACGTCCTGGATTTCTCTGCGCTGGAAGGCGGCAAAGGGCCGTACCGGCTAAAACGGGGAGACATCGGACAGGCGGTCAGCCGCGCGCTCGACGCGTTCCGTTATCGTAGTGAGCAAGATGGCGTCGAAATTCTCTTGGACCGACCCGACACCCTATCGCCCGTCCTGATCGATCAGGAAGCCATCGCTCTCGCGGTGATCAACTTGCTGGACAATGCGGTGAAGTATGGAGGGCAGACACCGGTCGAGCTCGTGCTAACTCCGAAACGGTCCTCGATAGACATCGAGGTGCGGGACCACGGACCCGGGATTCCCAGCGAGTCCATTCGCCGCGTGTTCGAGCGATTCTACCGGGGTGCCCACGGCAACCGGACCCGGGGATCGGGAATCGGCCTGTCCCTCGTGAAACACATCGCGCAGGCCCACGGAGGTCGGGCTTGGGCGAAAAACGCCCCCGGAGGCGGCGCTGTCGTTGGCTTTTCGGTTCCAATTGCGCCCGGGAGCCATTCGGTCTGAGCGGAGCAGCTTTGCCGGGGCGCTAGACTGCGGCTATCTTCGCCGGGATGCCAGAAGACGAACGCGGAATTCTGCTCGTCGAAGACGATCCCGCCCTCGCACTCGGCCTCTCCGACAGTCTGCGCTTCGAGGGGTATCGGGTCGTACACACGGCAAAAGGCGCAAAGGCAATCGAGCTCGCGGCGTCAGAGGACATCGGCTGCGTGATCCTCGATTTGATGCTCCCCGACATCAACGGCTACCAGGTGTGCGAAACGATCCGCAAGATGGACCCAATCCTGCCGATTCTGATGCTCACGGCGCGGGGTCAGGAAGCGGACAAGATCCGGGGCCTCGAAGCAGGTGCGGACGACTACGTCACCAAGCCGTTTTCCATCGGCGAGCTTGTCGCCCGAATTCGCGCGCTGTTCCGGCGTGCCGGACGCCCGGTGAGGCCGTCCCAGGCGGAGATTCGAATCGGCGACGTCAACGTCGAAACCGGGTCTCAGACTCTGACCCGGGGCTCCGATACGATGCATCTATCGTTCTATGAGGTCGAGCTGCTGAAGTTCCTATGGGAACGCGAAGGAGAACCGGTCTCGCGGGACGAAATCCTCGAGAAGATTTGGGGTCTCGAAGCGGGGCCGAACAACCGCACCGTCGACAACTTCATCGTCAAGCTTCGGCGCAAGATCGAGCCCAAGCCCGACCGGCCGATACACATCCTCACAGTCTACGGTATCGGTTACAAGTTGGTTTGCTGATCGGATGGGGACCGGCATCACCACCTTCCTGTGGTACGGGCTGTGCGGGGGGGTTGTCGCCCTCACCATCATCGTCAGCGTCGGCCTTTTCCTCTGGGGAACGCATCGTCAGAAGCGGAATCGTCGAGATTTGCCGCCGTCTTGACCTGGAACAAGGCGCTCGTTACAACCAATCCGCTTTTGAGAGAGCTGTGGTGGACGAGGAGAGTCTTTGCCGCGAAAACAACAACGAGGCGGACTTGGCCGCCGACTGGCGATAGCCATCTACTCGACTGCCCTCGGTTACCTGGTGATAGTGGGCTTCGCCTCGGTAATTCCGCAGGTTTTCTGGCCAAAGAGCGATGACTCGTTCGACCTCGAATGCAGCGATGGACTTCAAGTGCTTCACCGAGAGATAGATGCGCTTCGGATCGCGTACCTGGCGACCAACGAGACCGACGAAGCGGCGCTGTCAGACGCGCTCGAAACATGGGACCTTCGTCTCAACGCGCTGGCCAAGCGATGCAATGAGGACCAAGTACATTTGCTTAATCAATACCGACACCGTGTCGAGCTCGGCCTGCAGAGGTACATGCGTGAAGATGCGCCTCTCGCCAATCGCGTGAGCGATGCGCTTGGCTCGAACACAGGTCGCCAATCACCCGTGAACCCGGAGCCCAGTCCATGAATCAGCCGCAAAAAGCGGAAGACGCCCAGACATTCGCAGATCTTGGCATACACGACGACGTCCTGGAGGCGCTGAAGGAGATGGGTTGGGAAACACCGACACCCGTGCAGCGCGACTCTTACCCTCTGGCCATCGCGGGCCGCGACATCATCGTGCAGTCTCGAACGGGCACCGGAAAGACCGGCGCCTTTGGAATTCCGTTGGTGGATGGACTGCTCTCTCAGGACGGTGACGATCAAGCGCTGGTGCTCGCACCAACCAGAGAGCTAGCTCTTCAGAGCGCGCGCGAAATCGACAAGCTCGGCGCGCGGCGCGGCATCAGCTCAGTGGCGGTTTACGGCGGCGCTTCGATGGAGCAGCAGATTCGTTCTCTGCAAGGCGGCGCACGAGTGATCAGCGGAACGCCCGGCCGCGTGCTCGATCATCTCAAACGAGGGACGATCGACGCGTCGCGCTTGCGAATCTTGGTGCTCGACGAAGCAGACGAAATGCTGTCGATGGGCTTTGCCAAGGAGTTGCACGCCATCATCGCCAAGCTCCCGAAGAAGCGGCAAACGCTGCTGTTTTCGGCGACGGTCGACCGGGCGATCAAGCGTGTCGCAGAAAAGCACATGCACGACCCGGAGTTCCTCGGCCTCTCAGGCGACCACGTGGGCGCGCTTGGCATCGAACACTTCGTGTACATGGTGAGCGGCGTCGGACGCGTGGCAAACCTGATCACCATTTTGGAGATCGAAGACCCGGAGAGCGCGCTCATCTTTTGCAATACGAAGGCCGAAACCGAGGCCGTTTCGGCGGCGTTGCAACGCGCTGGGTTCAACGCCGAGTGGCTGAACGGAGATCGTCCGCAGCGTGAGCGAGAGGAAGTGCTAGGACGGGTTCGACGAGAAGAGCTTCGTTTCCTCGTCGCAACGGACGTTGCTGCACGCGGAATCGACGTGTCGCACCTCACACACGTGATCAACTTTTCGCTACCGGACAACGTCGAGCAGTACGTTCACCGGACTGGCCGGACGGGCCGCGCAGGAAGAACCGGCACGGCTATCACGCTCGTGGGTCCGACCGAGCTCGGCGTCCTTTACTACCTCCGACTACAGTACCGGATTTTCCCGGTCGAGCGAACGCTTCCAAACGAGGGCGAGCAGAGGACCAGGCAGGAGGCGGACCTCATCGCTTTGATCGACGCTGCCTACCCCAACGACCCGAGCGAACGCGACCTCGCCTTGGTTCGGCGCTTCATGACCCATGCGAACGCCGAAAGGATGCTGGCCGGTCTGCTCACGGCGTTCTTCGGCACCGAGACCGATGACCTGGCCAAGGTCGCCGCTTCTCGCCGGCGGCGCGGCAAACAGCACGTGGACGGCGGGAGCGATGCCCGGTCGCAGAACTCGGCCGAGGAGGACGCGGAGCCCCCTGCGACGGCAACCTTGTGTGTGAACGTAGGACGGGACGATGCGCTCAAAGCGTCCGAGCTGGGCCGGCTCCTCCGAGAGCGCACGGGGCTGAAACGCAAAGAAATCGGACGCATACGGGTCCGAGACAAGCACTCGCTGGTCGACGTTCCCGAGGACCGGGCCCAGGACGTGATCGAGTCGATGGCAGGCACGCTCCTGCGGGACCGGGAGCTCGAATTCGAGCTTGCTGCCCGCGACTGACCGCCAAATTTGGGACCCCAACCGTGGGTCGTCTATCTTGGCGGAGTAGATGTCAGTGGGGATTGCGTCGACTAGGCCGGAGGCGTCTGGGTTACATCCAGGCGCCGTGGTCGGGGGCAGATTCGAGGTGGTCGATCAGATCGACGAGGACC
>JBAVOF010000689.1:0-3299 GCA_049691835.1 Polyangiales bacterium | reverse complement strand
TGAACGCGGAGACGGGAGAGGTGGCGCAGCGCATGGACTACGATGCGTTTGGCCGGGTGCTTCAAGACACCAATCCTGGCTTTCAGCCGTTTGGCTTCGCGGGTGGCCTCTACGACGACGACACCGGGCTCGTGCGGTTTGGGGCACGGGACTACGACGCGTATGCGGGGCGGTGGACGGCGAAGGATCCGATTCTGTTCGGCGGCGGCGCGACCAACTTGTATCAGTACGTCAACGGTAATCCCGTAAACTCGATCGACCCAACCGGGCTCGACGATGAGAACTGCGGGGGTGCATCGGAGGAGTGGCTCAAGGTGTTGAAGAAGATTCGCGAGCACCTTCTCTTCGATGTCAACCTGGATGTCGGTATCCCGACGCCGCTTTTCCCTGTTGGATTCGGCCCCGGATTCAGCGGAAGTCTTAGCTTGACGTCATCAGGGATTGACTACTACGTCGGTGCTGGACTCGGCATTACCAGCGTAGGCTTTTCCGCAAGCGCGGGCGGCTTCGTGGGTGAGACATCTGGGATCACAGTTCAGGGATCCGTCTCGGGTTCGGCAATTCCGCCAGGAACGCTAGGAGTTGGAGGCACCGCAGCTGCGTCCGTAAGTGAAGGTGGTAACTCGGCTTCGGCGACGGTGGGGCTCGGCATTGGAGCTGGGGGGACGATTACCTTCGGCCATAGTGGAACCTTGGTCGAGTTTGGTGATTGACAATGCCTTCCGGTACGACTCTCATCGTTGTTGCTGTCGCGTTGTTCCTGGTCGTCACGTTTCTGGCAGTCGCTGACTACGTGGTTTACCGGCAAGTAATTCGACGACTGAAAGAGAAGCATGGAGATCGCTGGGAGACTCTACAGTGGTCTTCTCGATGGAGGCTGTGGCGCCTGCTGTGGCACAACGAAGAATACGCGATGGATTCATCGCTAAGCTCCCTACTGCGTGTCTACCGCGTCGTTACAGTCGCCTATGCAGTGGCGGCTGCCGCCTGGATCGTCGTGGTCATTCTTGTCTTGTTGCCGCCTGCGGCCTTGCGATGATGGTAACAACCCGACAACAACCCGACCCACGTTGACCAGAAAGTCGGATTGCCACGCAACATCGAGTCCGGAGCGGTCGATAAGGCGGGCTAGGCCCACGACGTGACGGAAACCTCGAAAAAGGCTGGCTCTACGCCGATGCCCTGAACCCCATCGCGGAGCTCGATGGTGCAGGAAATGTGCGGGCCACATTCCTCTACGGCACCCGTGCGCACGTCCCCGACGCCATGGTCATGGCCGACGGCACGGTGTATCGTTTGATTACGGACCACTTGGGGAGCGTGCGGTTGGTGGTGAACGCGGAGACGGGAGAGGTCGCAGAGCGCATGGACTACGATGCGTTTGGACGGGTGCTGAACGACACCAACCCTGGCTTCCAACCGTTCGGGTTTGCGGGCGGGCTCTACGACGACGACACCGAGCTCGTGCGGTTTGGGGCAAGGGATTATGACGGGTACACCGGGAGGTGGACGGCGAAGGATCCGATTCTGTTCCGTGGGGGAAGTCAGAACCTTTACGCCTACGCGCACAGCGATCCTATCAATCGCATCGATCCAAGCGGACTGTTTGATTTCCTGGATACCGTTGGGAAGATCTGGGCGAGTCCGACGACAGCAATAGGCCTCGCTCTGGGCGGGCTGGGCTGGGCGGCAGGCGGCCAAGCCCCTTCTCTCGGAAACAACGCAGTCGAGTTTCGTGGGAATCCCCTGATCGCCCCGTTCACGCCAGCGATCACGATCGGCAACACGATCTGCTACGCGGGCAACAATCCTAGCCAGGCGACACAGGATCACGAGCGGCAACACACTTATCAAGGCGAAGTGCTCGGGCCCGCGTACCTTCCTGCCCACATTGCGTCGCACGCGGCCGGGTATGCCTATAGCTTCTTCGACTCGTCGCAAAGCTACACGAGCACGAATGACCGAGTGCACTCTCCGGCAAACCTGCTCGAAGCGGGACCGATGTCCACGCCCCCGCAACCATGGCCATGATCATGCGGACTCATGTTGATTCCTTTGGCAATGGCGTATTTGCCGTCATCCTGCTCGCCAGCCTGTGGCTCAGCGGCTGCCCCGATTCCGATGCGGTAATGCGGCGGACGTGGGGCGTGGATCTGCCCGTTCGTCTTAAAGACAGTAACGCCCCTCCGAATGAGTGCCTTGAGCAGACCCTTGGGAAGCGATACGGAGAGATTCGGCGGCCAGCCGATCAGCACAAGGCAGTGACCGAGTATGGTTACAGCCTGTACTTCAAGTCGCCGGTAGCCTACGCGCACGGGGCCGAGACTTGGATAACCGCTGCGTTCGTGATGCAGGGAGACCTCCCGAAGTTGCAGTTTAGTGATGACTGGCGGGGCGAGGCGCTCAAATCTGACGACCAGCAGAAGCTAGCTAACGACCTAAGCGAGACGCTTGCTAGCATCGCACGCGAGTGCGGCGTGAGCATCGATGCAGAATCAGCGCCAGCTTGCGAAACATTCCCTCCGGGCGAACTGTGTCCGATTCCCAAGCTCACGAAGGCGGTCACGCCGCCGCCTTGAACTTGCTGTTCCTCAGAACGTGATCGGTCGAGAGATGTTGAATAGCCGTATCGCCCCCGAACCTGGGCAAGGTGCGCTTGAGGCAAACACGTTGCTCGAAGCCGTGAGGTCCGCGCCCAATCGGGAGAAACGTCTCGGCGTGCCGGGTCCTGTCCTCGATTCGCCACCGCTAGCAATGCCTCTAGCTGTCTTGAGTGGGCCCGCCACATTTCTCTACTACACCCGCTTTCCGAGTATGTACGACAACAACTGGGCATGGGTTGCTTGGTACGGCGCGTGTTTGCTGGTCTGGACGCTGCCGGTCTTTTTCGCTCTGCGAGCCAAGAGTGCGGACAGCCGAATCGCCCTCGCGGCGTTTGCCTTCATGCTTTGGCTCTTGTCTGGAGTACTTGCAGTCGCGATGATGACGCGATGGTCATGACCGACGGCACGGTGTATCGTTTCATCACGGACCACTTGGGGAGTGTGCGGCTGGTGGTGAACGCGGAGACGGGAGAGGTCGTGCAGCGCATGGATTACGATGCGTTTGGGCGCGTGCTCCGAGACACCAACCCGGGC
This sequence comes from Polyangiales bacterium, assembly GCA_049691835.1. Lineage (GTDB taxonomy): Bacteria > Myxococcota_A > Polyangia > Polyangiales > Houyiibacteriaceae > SG8-38. The sequence goes on along the minus strand of JBAVOF010000689.1, from coordinate 162 downwards.
TTCCAGCCGTTCGGGTTTGTAGGCGGCCTCTACGACGACGACACCGGCCTCGTGCGGTTTGGGGCGCGAGACTATGACGCGCACTCAGGGAGGTGGACGGCGAAGGATCTCTTGCTGTTCGACGATGGAGCGAACCTCTACGTGTACGCCGGAAGTGATCCG
>JBAVOF010000688.1:0-3937 GCA_049691835.1 Polyangiales bacterium | reverse complement strand
GGTGACGTTCATGTTGATTTGGTTGGGCCTCGGCTTCACTGGTTGGGTCGGCCCGATCGCGAACTGGGTGCACACCGGCGGGTTGATCGTCGGCGCCGTCTGGGGATTGATCTCGTCGGGTCACCTCCAGCGCAAGCGGTAACCCCGAGACTGGCAGCCTCCCCTAGAGCCTCCCCTAGGGCCTCGTCAGGAGCGAGGCATAGGCGCGTTCCCGATCGTTGCGGATGTCATCCAGGATTCGTTGAAGCTCGGCCCTGCCTTCGCGTTCGATCATCCGTTCGTTGTGGGCGAGGACCGAGGCTGCGACGGTTCGTGGTGATTTGCCTGCGTGTAGGTCGCTGAGATCCAGATTGAAGATGTCAGTGTAGTGCGGCGGGTCTTGAGCACGGATCTCTTCCAGTCGGGTTCGCCGGACGAGTTGGACGGTCGGATCCGGTGATTGGCGCAAGAAGTGAATGGAACCCACAGAGTCAGGAGCGCATGGATGGAACGGCGCCGTGAGGAAGACACTCTTCTCCTGCTCGCCGATCGCGGTAGCCCAGCCCGAAAAGGCATGGGCGCCGGCGGTGAAGCGCGGCGCGATGACGAACGCGACGTCGACGGTGTCATCATCGGCCCAGGACGCCAGCACGGGGCTCAGCTGTTCAGGGGGGCACGATACCGCGGTGACGACGTGTGCCCGGGTTCGTCCCTCGGCACGCGCCGGCCTGGCCCAAGGGCAAACGGCGAAGCGCTCGATGATCTCGCGCTGATAGCGCTCGTGAAGGCGTAGTGCTTCGCGACGAAGCGCCTCGTGCTGACTCATCGGATTCAATCCACCGCGCCCGCAACTCGGCGCGAAAGGTATTCCTCGAGGTGCGGCACGATCTTCATGCCGAGGACTTCAGCGGCCGTGTGGAACTCCGCGAGCACGACCTCACGGTGGTCGACTTGCACGTTCGGCTCGGCATCGAGCTCGAGCTCGTAGATGTCCAGCGTGTCCTGACGGTATTCGAAAACGTGGGTGCCGTGATAGGCGTGCACCAAACGCTTGGGCTGGACGTTGATTCCCACCTCTTCACGGAGCTCGCGGGCGGCCGCCGTTCGTCGATCTTCGCGTGGTCTAACGTAGCCGCCCGGCAACGTGAACTGGCTCCGGTAGGAGTTCTTCACGAGCAAGACGCGGCCGCGGTACCAGACCGCCACCAGCGCCCCGGTCGTTTCAGGTCGCCGAATGAACCAGAGAAGCCGCAAGCCCCAATGCGCCACTCGATACACCGCCCGGATCAAGGCGTCGATCATTGTCGCAGGTTATCAAAAAAGAGCCCGGCCCGGAGAAATCCCTGCCGAGTGCTGGGTTGCTATATGGTCGCGCCCGCCTGAGCCCAGTGCCCGCGGCGATAGGCGACAATGCCTAGGCCCATACGAACCACGAATGAAATCGGCAGGGCCACCCAAATCCCGAAGGCGCCCCATCCCACGACGAACCCCAGAAACCAGCTGAGCGGGACCTGAACGACCACGGTGCCGACGATATTGATCAGTAGGCTCGTGTTGGTGGCGCCTGCGCCACGCAACATCCCGATGAGCGCGATCTGGACGCCGACGACCGGCATCCCGGACCCGAGCACCTGCATCCAGAGGATCGAATAGCGCCCGAGCTCGGTCCCCGAGTCCACGTCGAAGATCGCGATGATAGGCTCGGCCCCGAGCACGATCGCCAACCCGAGAATGGTCATGATTGCAGTGGAGAGGATCACGCCGCTGCGCACGACCTCGCGTGCCTGCGGCGCATCCCCTGCGCCGAGGGCGTTTCCGACCATCGCGCCAATCGCTTGAGACACGCCAAGGCCAGGCACGAACGCCAAGGACTGAATCCGCAAGCCGATCCCGTGTGCCGCCACGGTCACCTGTGCGACGCGCGCCAGCATGCCGACGATCGACAAGAACGCAACGTTGAGAATCACCATGTCGAGCGCTGCGGGGGCACCGACGCGAAAGAGATCGTTTGCGAGCGGACGATCGAGCGATGCCAAATGCAGCCGTGCTCGCACGCCGTAGACGACATCGCGGCGCAGGAGAAGGACCATGAGGACGACTGCCACTGCTTGCGAGATGACTGTGCCCCATGCGGCGCCGCGAACACCGAGGGCGGGCAGGCCGAGTCGCCCAAAGATCAGTCCGTAGTTCAGGACTACATTCAGCAAGTTACTGAATAGCGCGATCATGAACGGCAACATCGTATTGCCGACGGCGCGCAGAGCAGCCGCGAAGAGCATGTTCAGGTAGAAGAACACCGTCAGCGTGAAGAGCGGACGAAGGTAGGCGACGCCCAGATCTCGGACCGCTGCATTCGCACCGAGCCAGTCCATGGCGGTTCCCGCGCCGAGATTTCCGACCAGCGCTACGGCCACCGACACGAGATAGGTCAGGAGAATGCTCTGGTGAAGCACGTGATTGATGCGCTCCGTCTGGCCAGCGCCGTGGGCGCGGGCAATGAAGGCTACCGTGCCTACCGTCAGTCCGAGCATCGCCACCATCAGCAAGAAGATGAGCTGACTCGCAAAGCCCAGCGCCGTGAGCGCCTCTTCAGCGTCCGCGAGATGCCCACACATGGCCGTATCGACCGCGAGTGTCAGCACGCCGAGCACGTTCAAGCCGACGATCGGCATCGCCAAGTCGAATAGACGCCGAAAGATCGTGCGATCGACACGCTTGGATGGACCTGACCCTGCCTTCATGAGTAGCTCGTGAGCCTGCATCGCCGGAGGTGGGTGCGCCAGGGCTTTTGCGAAAGTGCTAGGCTCAGTTTTGGATGGCCGGTGAGCCTCGAGAGTTCGGTCCCTATCACCTGGTACGTCGCCTCGGCGTCGGTGGCATGGCCGAGACGTTCGAAGCGAGGCGTATCGGTGCCGGAGGATTCGAGCAGCGCGTGTGTTTGAAGCGCGTGCTGCCTGCATTCACGGACAACGGCGAATTCATCGCCCGCTTCGAGCGCGAGGCTCGGCTCGCCGCACAGCTTCGTCACACGAATATCGTCGGCGTGATCGATTTTGGACACGTCGACGGTGTTCACTACATGACGCTCGAGCTCGTCGATGGGGTGAACCTACGCTCTTTGCTCAAGTCGTCGGCAAACGAAAAACTGTCGCCTGAGCTCGTTGCCCTGATCGGCTTGGACTTGGCCTACGCTCTCGAGCATGCGCACGGATCGCTCGTTCACCGCGACATCTCTCCCTCGAACATCTTGTTGAGCCGTTCCGGAGAGACGAAGCTGGCGGATTTCGGCATTGCCAAGGCGGTCGACAAGGCGACCGCGACGGCGAGCCGCAGCGCGCAAGGAAAGATTCCCTACATGTCTCCCGAGCATATGAGCGGCGAGGCCGTGGACGGGCGCGCGGACCTGTTTTCCCTCGGCGTGGTCCTGTTCGAAGCAGCCGCCGGGGTTCGCCCTTTCGACGGGGCCCACGACGTCGAAACGATGCAGAAGATTCTCGGTGGCGAGCGTCGTACGCTGATAGAGGTGGCACCGGAAGTGCCTTCTCGCCTTCGTGACATCATCCAGAGGCTGATCGAAACCGACCGGGACGCGCGAACGCCGAGCGCCGAGCGATTGATCGAGGAGCTCGGCACCGTGGCACCACGACCCGAGGTGCGACGACAACTGGCCTCGACTGTGGAGGGTTACCGTGGAGGACCAAAAGCCCGCTTGCACGTGCGTGCGCGCGAAGAAGAGCCGGATACGGAGCTAAGCCGTCCGCCCGCGCTCGCCCAGGCGAGCCCCGAGCGTGACGCGGGGCCAAAACCGCCAAGGCTGCGCAAGCGGGCGCCGGTGATCGTTCTGGCTGGGGTGGTGCTGGCCCTCGTATTGACGGGGGCGGCTGGTTTTCGGTGGCTGAAGCGGACCGGGCCAGAGTCAGTATCAGCGTCGGTGCCAGCGCCAGCGTCGGTGCCAGCG
>JBAVOF010000687.1:0-2681 GCA_049691835.1 Polyangiales bacterium | reverse complement strand
GGTATGATCGACGATGAAATTCGTCGCCTCGCCCTGCCAACCCTGGTCCCAATCAAGCCCGTCATCGCCAGTGGCCGAGACGACGAAATTGCTGATGGACGCGGTGCCGCCAAAGAACTCGACGCCGTCGTCCTCGCCCTGATGGAGCTGAAGATACTCGAGCGTGGTGTCCGTTCCGCATCCACCCAACGTCAAGGCATTGAGCTCGTTGTCCTCACCGAATGTGTAACCAGCGAACTCGATGCGGACGTACCTCAGGGTGCCACAGTCAGAGGCTGGGTCGGTGCCGCCATATGTCCCGCGGTTGTCCTGTTCGGAAATTCCTTCGATGCTGCCTTCACAGGTCACGCCCGTGTCGCCGCCGCATGCCGCGTTACCCCAGCTGAGCGGTGCGCTCCCGAGCAGGACGACGCCGCCCCAGTTGCCGGGCTGCCGGCTTCCCACGGGGGCCGAAGAGGTGAAGACGATGGGCGCGCTGGCGCTTCCCTGGGCGTCGATCATGCCGCCTCGCGTCACGATCAGGCCCGCTGCGTTGTCGCCGATGAGCCTCGTCCCTTCCTCGATGGTCAGAGTTCCGCCCGTAACGAATACCGTCTGTGCAATTCGGTATGTGCAATCGGATGTGAGCGTCAGATCTTCGCTGATATCCGTTGGCAGTGTCACAGTCTCACCCGCCGTCGCGCAGAGTCCGCCACCACCGCCGCCGGTACCACCGGTACCACTGCTGTCGTCGCCACACCCCGCTCCAATGGCGAGCATGACACCCACCAGAGTCAATCCAACGTATTTCGTCATATCCCTATCCTCTTTTTTTTTTGAGCGACGCGTAACTGAGATGCCGCCCTCATTTTGAAGCGCCACATGGGACGCTCAGTAGATGTACTCAGCGCCAATGCTGAATGAAGTGCCCCGGTTCTCGAGGAGCACAAGCTCGTTGCCCTGTTGGAAACGTTTCCTTGCAAATGCGATGTTCTTCCACTTGAACCCGAGCTTGAGATGCGGCTTCGGTTGCCATGTGGCGATGAGGTCCAAGAGATGCTGAGGTTTTTCGTACACATCGGGAAAAATGAAGGGACCCCCGGAACCGCCCACTTCGACGAGCCGTTCTCCGAATGCGTTGTAGACGAGACCGACCATCACGCCCGCATCAGGATCGTCAAAACGAAGTGACAGATTGGTGACATAGGGCGACTGATTGTAGAGCGGGTGCTGAGCGCGCCCGCTTCCCGCATTTTCTGCGCTCAGACTGGTCTCGGATTTCATCAGCGCGACGTTGCCGAGGAAGTAGAACCTCTCGAGCTTGGGTGTGAACGTCCCAAAACCGAGACGCAGCTCGAGCTCGCCTCCGGCGAGCCAAGCCGATTCGGCATTTGCAAAGGTCGCCGAGCCGTTGACCTGGCTCGTGATGACGAACTCGATCGGGTTCTTGAAGTACTTGTAGAACCCGGTCGCCGAAAACAGATTCGATTTGCCGAAGTAGTACTCGTATCGAGCCTCGACGTTTTGCACCCGGGCGCGGTCCAGATCAGGGTTGCCCGTGATGAACCAGCCGCGTAGGAAGTCCGCGTAGGCATACGGTGCGAGCTCTCGAATTGCGGGTCGAATGACCGTCATCCCATAGCCGATCTTCACGAACATTTCCGGGTTGATGGTGAAGGCGAGGTTTGCGGACGGCATCGGGTCGATGTCCGTCCTATCGGTGCTCGGAGCCTCATAGTTTGGCGGGAGGGGCGGATTGCCCGGATCGCCTTCAAAGGGGTCTCGGTTTGCCACCTGCTGCCGAAAGATCTCCATGCGGATGAGCCCGAGAAACTTGAGCCAGTCCGCCATCGCTGTCTCCAGTTGGAGGTAGCCGCCGTAGAGCGTGTTGCTGGCGCGATAGCTGTCGGTCGCGTTGGTGATCTCGTTCATGAGGGTCTGCGTCCCGAGGCCTTCCGGGCCGAACACCACCTCTGGGTCGCCGGTTGGGATGCTCGAGCCTGGATATGGGTTCATCGCAAAACGGCGGGCCGCGAACTCGCTCTTCTCATAGCCGCCGTCCGCTCCGATCGTTGCATAAGCAGTGGATTCGAACGCGTTCCAGAGCGGGAACCGAACATCCGTCGTTCCACCGAAGGAAAGCTGGTTCAGGTCGGAGTAAAAGCGCGTCGCATCGGGGATCTGCTGCGTCTCGACGAACTGCTGAACGTACCGCCGGTCCGGCTGATCCCGCTTTCCCAGGGCGGTCACGAAATTCCAGCGATATCGCGATTTCGTCTTACCGAGATTTCGATGGTCCCCAGTCAGCTGATTGAAGAAGAGCGTCCGACCGATGAAGTCGTAGGATGTCCGAGTCTGAGGCAATCCGTTGTCTTCCTCGCTCCCAAACTTGAGGAGGGCCTCATCTTCGGACGTACGGCTGAAGAGCGTCGTGAGGTTCAGGAAATTGTCGGGATCGAGCTCCACGAAGGCGCTGAGGAAAGCGCCCCAGAGCACTTCCTGGCGGCCCAGCTGGAAGTCGAAGTCTTCGCGGAACCTGGTGGCTTCACCCTGCTCATTGAAGTTGAACTTCTTGTTGTAGCCGTCGCGAATGATGTCCTCGTACTGGTAGGTGAAGCTCATCAGGTACCCACCCCTGCGATCGGGCTTCTTGAAAGTCCCGCTATCGCCTAGGCTCACTTTCAAACCCATCTGTGGTAGAG
>JBAVOF010000686.1:0-1509 GCA_049691835.1 Polyangiales bacterium | reverse complement strand
GCCAATCACCGCGCGCGGCGAACCCGGTCCGGCGGTACGCGGCGAACGCCTCGGCCGAGCGCGCGATCGCGTCATCAACCTGCGCCTCGCTCGCCTCGGGATATTCGGCGTTGACCGCGCCTGTCGCCGGATTGATGCTTTTCATGGCTTTGTTGTTCCTGTTTCCCGCCACGCCCCCCCAAAGGCGCGACCTCAGTCACCGGTCGTAGCGGCAAAGGACGCGCGCGGCCCTAACCCACGATACAGATGCCCCTGGATCTCACGGGTACTCATACCGCGGGCGTAGATCGAGATAATCTTCTCGCCGAAGCCGGGAAACCGCCGCTGATATTTGGCGATCAGCTACGGATCGAAGCTCTACCCGATCTCGCCGCCGGCGGGGTGCGAGGTGCCCGCATCAACGAGCCGGTCAATTCCCGCTTTCGCGGGCTGGGCGTGGCAACTCTGGGCTTGGCAATCCGTCCCTTACAGTCGAGAAGCCCGTGCGCGGTTACGCCGCCGGCTTTACGTTCAAGTTAACCCGAAACATGTTCTCGGGGTCGTACTTGGCCTTGAGCGCTACCAACCTCTCGTAGTTGCCGCCGTAGGCTGAACGAACGCGATCCTGCTCGTCTGCGCCAAGAAAATTGACGTAGACACCGCCATTCGCGTAGGGCGCCGTAGCGGCGAAGAACTCGCGAGCCCATGACATGCACGCCTTATCCTGACCGGCGTCGCGCCAGCGTGCGTGCACGTTGAGCACAAATGAGGCATTGCGGCTGGGATAGGCCATTGCGTCCTCCGCTACCCGCCCCGCGGCGCCATCCAGGTGGGCGAGGAAAACCTCGCACTCCGGCGTTGGTAGCGAGCCTGCGTATTCTACGAAGACATCGATAACGGCATCGCTCACCACCGAGAAGTCATGGGACTTCCAGTAGTTGCGCGCGCCCGGCGAGAGCAGCGGGTCGAACGCGCTCTGCCAAGCCGTGAACGGCATGGGATCGACATGTTCGCCGACGGGAGCGCCGAAATGGCGCAGCGGTTCGATGACCCGGCGTCCTTCATCAATCTCGCCCACGTAGCAGATTGGAAATACAACGACCTCCTTGCCGTGGACGTTCTCTGGCAGGAAGGGCAGGGGAGGCGCCTTGCGCAGCACGCTCCAGACGGTGAGGACATCCGGGGCACAAGCAACGAATGAGCGATAGGCCTTCAACAAGTCGCCCGCTCGCTCGAACGGATAAACGATGAGACCGGCCAACACTTCTGGTCCGACGCGATGAAGCCGGAACGTGAAAGAGGTCACAACGCCGAGGTTCCCGCCTCCGCCGCGCAATCCCCAAAAAAGGTCCGCGCGTTCGTCCTCGCTGGCGCGCACCAAGTCTCCTTGCGCGGTCACTACATCGGCCGAGATCAGGTTATCGACGGAATGGCCCAAGCTGCGGCTGAGCCAGCCAAAGCCCCCACCCAACGTGAGCCCGGCGACGCCTGTTGTCGAGTTGATGCCGAGCGGCGTGGCCAAACCGAAAG
>JBAVOF010000685.1:0-4273 GCA_049691835.1 Polyangiales bacterium | reverse complement strand
TTTGAGTCCCCCCTTGCGCATCTCAGTCCACCTCGAGTCGCATCGACACCGTCCGCTTTTCGAGAATACAGTTTTCTTCGGTGCACATGGCAAAGGAAACGTCGCAGGTCACATCGTGCTGCCCTGCTGCCGATGGCTCGACCGCCACGAGGAAACGCGCCCGTTGTTCGCTGAGCTCCTCGGCGTCGCCTTTGCCGAGCTCATTCTTCTTCAAGGTCACCCCAGGGGCCGCTTCGAGGTCGATGCGAATCGGGTACTCCTGATTGACGTGCCATGGGCCGCGGCCCTCCAGCGCGACCTCGAGCTCTCCGACCTTGCCAATGCGGTATGCCGCTTGGACCGGAGCCACCGCGAGACGAAAGGAGCCCGTTTCGATGCTCGGGCCCACCGGATCGACCGGCTTCCCGGCAACGGCGTGCGTTTCGGCCGAATGCTGGTGCGCGGCGTGGTCGTGCTGGTTTGGCGCCGGGGCCGGCGCACCTCGCTCGCAGGCGCCAGCCAACACGGCGACCAAGGAGAGAATCGAAAACAGGCTCAAATGGCGGATGTGCATCACTCCATGCCTATTGTACGACCTCGACCGACGTTACGTCGAACTCCCAACTATCTGGCCGTGACCTGGAATTGCCCTCCCATTTGACGAATGCAAGGAAAGGCTGACCCAGCAAACGGTCTTCGTTGACGCGACCACTCCTGTAGCCCACTTCGTCGTCACGAACACGCAAGACTATCTGGCTCCTCGAGCTCCCTTTGAGAGGGTCTCTGACGCTCGTGGTGGGCCGATAGGAGGAAATGCCGCCTCATCGATCGGCTCGCCCCAAAGCCTACGCAGATCTTCGGCCAGCGGCGCCCGCAGTGTCATCGACTCGAGACTGCTTGGGTGTGTGAACTGCAGCTCATACGCGTGCAGGGCATGACGCTCGTGACCGAGCCGTCGTCGCAGTGCGTCGGTCATTCCCGTTTCGATGTACTCTAGAAATGGGTCGATGCCCTCGGGCCCGTACAGCTTGTCACCGATGATCGGAAATCCGATCGCGCTCAGGTGCACGCGGAGTTGGTGCTGACGCCCGCTCTCCGGTGAGAGCGAGACCAGGGTGGCGTCGTCACGGCGTGCGACGACCTGGTACCGCGTGACGGCCGGATAGCCCTCTCCTTCGGGGCTCACCTCCATGAGGAGGTGAAGCCCCTCTTTGGCGCGATCCATCGATAGGTCGATGCTGCCGTCCTCGTCCGGCATGACCCCGCGGACGATGGCTAGGTATCGCTTGCGGACCCTTCGGTTCTCGAAGGCGATCTTGAGCTCGCGCTCCGCGGCGCGGGTTCGGCCGCAAAGCAAAAGCCCGCTCGTCTCCCGGTCGAGGCGGTGAGCGATCTGCGGAGCGTCCTCGCCAAACCGCTGGCGGAGCAAGTAGGTGAGCGTGTTCTTGTGATAGCTGGCGGACGGATGCACCGGAAGCCCAGCGGGCTTATCGACCGCCAGCACCGCATCGTCTTCGTAGAGCACGTCGAACTGGAGTGGGACGCCCGCTTCCTCGAATGCCGGACGCACGAGCACGACCGTTTCGCCCGCCCGCACACGTTCACTCGCTCTGCGGCGCGTCCCGTCGGCGCGGTAGGCACAGGCCCGCACGACTTCCTGCGCACGCGTTCTCGAGAGCCTAGGAATTCGATGCTGAATGAATTGATCCAGACGTTGACCCGCATGCTCGGGCGCTACTCGGAACGTCAGGATGATCGAGGAGGGATCGCAACCCGGCGGGAGCGGGGCCCTTGGACTTCTAGGCGGCCTTGACAACCTTACCCGAGCGAATGCAGCGTGTGCAGGCCGAGACCCGGCGGACCTGCCCATCGATGAGCGCCCGAAGCGACTGCAGGTTGGGCTGCTGCCACTTCCTGGTCTTGATGTTCGAGTGGCTCACCTTATGAGCCTTATGGCGGTTCTTTCCGCAGAAATCACATGTCTGTGCCATGGCCGGTTTCCGAGTTCGAAGGGAGCCGCGATGTAGCACCGGTCCTCGGGTGTCGCAACAATGCGGCCTCGCGCCTCGAAACGATCAAAGATAGACCCAAACTCGATGCGAACCGCGGGCGCAATCACGGGGCTCATGGTGCTAGGAACTTTCGTGATTCCAGGTACCTACGGCGAGAACCAAGGGATTCTCTTACAATTCGACTTGCCGGAAGGAGCTGGCCGGCCCCTGTCCGCAGACCGGGATCTCGGGTCGGCCACGCTGGCAGGACGGATCTATGACGAGCGGGGTCAAGCCGTCGCCGGTGCGATCGTCTCCCTGGCCGGAAGCGGTTTCTGGCCGGCGCGGTCGGTGCGGAGCGGGACGGACGGGCGCTTCTATTGGCCCAACATCCCCGAGGGGGTGTACGAGCTGCAGGCGTCCAAAGGCGAGTTGGTCGCCCCGCCCCTGGACGGGCTGATCCTGGACGCAGGGGCGCGCCGCGCCTTCGGTATTCAACTTGCCCGCGGTTGGACGCTCGCGGGACAGGTCATCGATGCGTATTCGGGCGAGCCGATCCGCGATGCTGAGTTGACCGTGTCAACAGGAGTGCTCGGGCTCCACAGCCGCCGCGCTCGGAGCGACCAGGCCGGGCGATTCGAGCTGGCCGGAATCATCGGTAGCAACCACAGCCTCTACGTCGACGCCGAGGGCTACGTCCCCACAGGGCCTTTGCTACATCGCGCGGAGGAGCCCTCGATGACGGTTCGGCTCGAACGCGCGTCAGAGATCGCGGGGCGCGTCCTCGACCAGAGGGGTCGTCCGGTCCAGGGCGCACTGGTCCAGGCTCTCGACGATGCACGGCCTCGCGCGGCACCACTTGCAACACCAGACTCCCTAGGGGTGACCTTCGGACCAGTCCCGCCGATCACGGCGGCGGGCAATGGAACGCCGGCGTCCGCCGGACAGGTCGCCACGGCTCCCGACGGCTCGTTTCGCCTGACGAACTTGGGCGCCGGTTCATACAGGATCGCGGTCAGTCACGAGCAGTTCGCTCCCGCCGAGTCAGAACCCCTACGGCTGGATTCGGGCGGGACGCGCGCAGGGGTGGAGATAGTGCTGCTCTCCGGGGCCGAGCTCGCGGGGCGAGTCGTCGACGAGCGCGGCAACGGGCTCGAAGGGATCCCGGTCGAGCTTCGAGCGCCGGCAGAGCGCCTGCCGCGCATGACGGTGACGGCGCCCGACGGTTCGTTCACGTTTCGCGGCGTGCGTGGCGAGGTCAGTGTGACCGCCTTGCCCTATGATCTGACTCCCTCACGCGCCTCGGTGGAAATCGGACAGCAGGCGCGCGTGGCCGTCGAGCTCGCTCTGTCGAGTGCGCTCTACACCCTGCGCGGACGCGTCGTCGACGAACGTGGGTACGGCGTGGCTGGCGCACTGGTGACCGTCTCGACAGACAGCGCACGTGCGCCGATCCATCGGAGCGCCAAGTCAGACGTCGATGGCACGTTCGCGGTCCCGGCTCTACCCGCGCCGCCATATACGGTGGACGCGGAGCATCCGGCGTTCAGCCCCGCACGGATCGTCGACATCGAGGCGACCGACGGGATACGCATCGTGATGTCAGCGGGAGTCACCCTGCTTGGAGAGGTGCTCGACGATTGGAACGGTGACAGGCTCGAAGGGGTCCGCGTCCGACTCGATGGTCCGATCAGGCTCGATACCCTGACTCGGCGCGACGGCAGCTTCGTGTTTCCGAGGAGCCCGACCGGCACGTACGAAGTCTCGTTTTCGCACGCCGACTACGAATCGCAAACCCGTCGGGTCGTGCTCGAGCCTCCGCAGTACGTCGACCGGCCGCAGGAGCTCGACGCCGTTCGCCTCACGCCTGGGGGTTCAGTCGAAGGCGAGGTGCAGGACGCCCGGCGGGATCCGGTCGGGAACGCCGAAGTGACCTGGGGCGACCCACCACGATGGGAACGGGCCACGCTCAGCGATTCCCGAGGGGCGTTCCGGCTGCGCGGCGTCCCGGCGGGGTCGGTTTGGATCACGGCGCGCCATCCGGCCGCAGGGGAGGATTCCTGCGCATCCCCAATCCGGGTGAGAGCGCTCGAAACCTCGCCGGGTGCGTTCATCCGACTTCCCGGGTACGTGGCCGAGTGACGGAATCCACCTCAGACCGTACGCTCGACATAGATGGCTCACCCCTGGATCCGAAAGCTGCACGATGCGACCGACATCTTGCGGCGCGCGCGCAATCCCGCGGAGCTGGCGAGGGCCTTGCTTCCCAACCGGTGGCTCACCCGGCAGATCCTCAATGAGGG
>JBAVOF010000684.1:0-5465 GCA_049691835.1 Polyangiales bacterium | reverse complement strand
AGTTGAAGGGTTGACTCATGATCGCAGGCAAGGTCTCCATCGACGGTCGGATCGTCGACGCCGCGGACGCGCGGGTCTCGGTCTTCGACCGCGGTTTTCTCTACGGGGACAGCGTCTTCGAGGTATTTCGGACCTACGGGCGCGTCCCGTTCGCCCAGCAAGAACACCTCGAGCGCCTGGGCCGCTCGGCGCAACGCCTGATGATCCCGATGCCGGTTTCGATCGAGGCCCTGTCGGCCGAGGTTCGCGCCACGCTCGAGGCGGCGGGCGAGGGCAACTGGTACGTTCGGGTGGTTCTCACGCGCGGGACCGGGCCACTGACCTATGACCCCACGACCGCCACCACACCGCTCCGCGTGATCATCGTGGTGCCGGTCTCGGTGCCTCCCGCGCACTACTACGACAAAGGCGTCGCGGTTTCGTTGCTCCGAGCCTCGCGTCCGACCGACGACGAGCGGGCCTCGGGCGCCAAGGCATCCAACTACTTGGCCAACCTGCTTGCGGTCTACGAGGCAAAACAAAAAGGCGCGCAAGAGGCGCTCATGCTTGGACGCGATGGTCAGATTCTCGAAGGAGCATCGAGCAACATCTTCATCGTGAAGGACGGCAAGCTGTGCACTCCCGAGCCTCAGCGCGGGATTCTCGTTGGCATCACGCGTGCAACGGTGCTCGCCGCCGCGGCCGACGAGGGAATCGAGGTCGAAGAGACGGAGGTGCGTCCGGAGGACCTCTACGGCGCCGACGAGGCATTCCTCACGAGCAGCATTCGCGAGGTGATGCCCGTCGTGGCAGCCGACGGCCGGAAGATCGGCTCGGGAACGCCGGGCCCCGTGACGAAACGGCTGCACCAGGCGTATCGGCGTGCAGTGGCCCGGGTCGTCGAGGGGGCGTTTGACCGTCCGGCCGCCCCGCACTAAAGCTGGCCGCTAGAACGATGTCGGATACCAGTAAGACAGAGGCGCGGCGGCATCGAAAGTACGCCGCTCAGGGCAAGGACCGGAAGAAGAAGCTCGCGAAGGAGGGGACCACCCCGAAGTTCCCGATCCATCCGGACAAGGCCGCCAAGTCCAAGGACTGAAGTCCATCTGCGGCGCATCGGGGCGCGCGCTCAATGCAGCGTGTGCGATTCGCCGTCATGCTCCACGACTGGGATGCCAGCCTCGCTGACCGCCGGGGGCCGTGAGAGCGGAGCGGGCGGAGGTTCGCTGGCGGCGGTCAAGGCTTCGAGCTGCTCGCGGTGCGCCATCTGCGCTAGCTTCATGTGGTGATACCGTCGCCGGCGGCGATAGGCGAACAAGACCAGGATGGCGGCTACCACCCAGATCGTGGACCCCGCCAGGAGAGCGGGCAAGATTCGGTACCTGGTGCGGAGGCTGTCGCGCCATTGCCGTTCGAGGCCCACGCGGGTCCATCCGTAGGCGGTCGCGAGGGCCGTGTCGAAGGTTTCACCGTCGCGCAGTGATTGGACCATCCGGTGGAAGCGGCGCTCGTCGTTGTGGCTCCGGCGCAAGAACCCGACCACGTCTGCGCTCTGCGCATAGGCGACGTTCACCTCGTACGGCCGCTCGGGGAAATACTTGTCGAGCTCGGCCAGTCGCAGCATCGACCGCTGGGCTGCCGCTTTGAGGAGCGCCTCCATGCGCGGCAGCAACTGCACTTCGGACAGATGAATTGCGATTCCCTCGTTGAACCAACGCGGCACGTCGTGGCCACGGACGGCCCGATAGAGCGCGACGTGCGAAAGCTCGTGGACGAGCACGACTTCCAGGTCAGGAGGCTCCCAGGTTTGCGGCGCTGACATCGAGAGCAGGATCACGCCCCAGTCGGAGTAGGCCACGCCGGTGGCATAGTCCGGCGGCGGATGACCGATGGGAGCCAGCGCTCGCATCTCTCGCGGGTTTCGCGCGACACGAATCGTCAGCTCGTCGTCGATGACCACGCCAAAATCGGCGCTCAACTCGGCCCAGTGCTCGTCGAAGCGTTCGATGAGCTCTGCGACCCGGGCACGCTCCGCGGTCGGAAACGTCCAAGTGACCGAGCCGATCCGCTCGGTCTGGTACCCGTCGAGTGGCGCGGGCAGCGAGAGTTCGGCGGCTTCCTGCGCGGATGAGCCGACCGGGGCCACGGTCCACACCGTCGCACAGAGAACGGCCGCGAAGAAAGCTTGCTGGGGTCTAATCCGCACCGGGAGTAAATCTTAGCAGTGGCGGCCCGGGGTCGTCAGCACGACGTTGATCAATGATGAGGTAGGTTACACCTCCAAGCAGGAGCGCGCCGGCCACCACGTAGGGCCATGCCTTCTTCATCCTTCGTTTTGCCCTGGATTCATCAGCTGGTTTGTCGGGTTCGTTGACCTTGGGTGACGCCGTGGGAGGGGGCGGTGCGGGCTCGGTCCAACGCAGCTGCGCTTGCTTCGCCCGGCTCTCGATGAACTTCAGCCGTTGTGCCGAGCTGCTCTCGTCGAACTGCAGGGCCCCCTCGTAGAATTGCGCCGCGCTCACGTCGAAGACCTCGATCACGATGTCGCCTTCACGGTGAACGACGACGAGCGCATCGGCGCCGGCGATGACCCCGATGCGCCTATAGGAATCAAGATCCTTGCGTGGCTCGAAACCCAGGCCGCGCCGAATCGACCGCAAGCCGTCGAGCCCATCTTCGTCGGTCGAAGAGTCCCCGCGCATCGCGCCGCGGAGCGCAGGGTCGCTCGGCACGCGCAGCCGAGCCATGACGGCTTCACCCTCGATGAAGGTCGCCGTGTCGCGGAGAATCTCATCGGGGTCCCCAGCCACCACCACCGCGACCTTCGGGGGCAGGGCGCCAGTCTCGGTCTCGGTGTCGGTGTCAGTGTCAGCTCCAGTGTCAGCGTCCTGCGCAAGCGCCGCCATTGGCCAGCCCGTCAGCCACAGGATCAGCAGGAGACGCCTCATGGCCGGGACGATAGGCAACGCCGGGTATCCGCGCTAGCGTGCAGCGCGATTTACCCATGGCCGAGATGCCTCAATTCATGCACGGGGTGTGTCTCTGCCTCGGCTACGACGGTACGGACTTTCACGGCTGGCAAGCCCAGCCGGGGCTTCGGACCGTTCAGGGAATGCTCGAAGAGGCAATCGACGAAATGGGCATCGCGCACGGCCAGGTCCGCGGTGCCAGCCGAACCGACGCTGGCGTCCATGCTCTCGGGCAAATCGCGAGCTTTGCCTGTGAAATCGAGGTCCCGCGGCAGGGCTGGATCAGCGGCCTCAACGCCCGTTTACCCGAGGACATCGTGGTCCACGACGCGCAGCCCTGTTACCGGCGCTACAACCCTCGCTTCCACGCGGCGCACAAGCGGTATCGCTACCTGATTCGCTGCGGACGACAGCGCGATCCGTTGATCCGAAAGCACGCCTGGTACCTCGGCCCGAAGGGGATGCGGAGGGACATCGCGCAGCGGGCCGAGCGCGTGGAGGATTACCTCGACATCGAGGCCATGCGTGCGGCCGCCGCGCAGTTCGTCGGCAGGCACGACTTCCGCGCGTTCCGCCAGTCGGGGGACCAGCGCGAGATCGTGGTGCGGGAGATGTTCGAAGTCGCGGTACACCCGGGCTGGCAGGGGCGCTCTGACCTACTGGTCCTGGAAGTCGTCGGCAACTCGTTCATGAAGAACATGGTCCGCATCATGGCGGGGACCTTGGTGGACGTGGGACGCGGGCAGCTCTCAGCGGGGGACATCCCCGGCATGCTGCGCGACGACTCCGACCGATCCCACGCCGGCCAAACCGCCCCTCCGCACGGGCTCACGCTGGTCGAGATCGAGCTCGCGCATTTCGACGGGCCCGGCGACGCGTTCGATCGGCCCAGCGCAGGAGAGCCACCCCAGAGGCCTTGCCCGGAACAGGGCGCGAACACCTAGCAAACGCTAGAACGTCAGGCCGACGCCGCCGGTGAAATAGAACTTGTCACCCACCGGCGCCCGGTTGTTCGCGTCAGAGCCGGCCAGCTCGAAAAAGAAGAACGAGCTGTTGATGCCCCAGTCCTCGTCTAGCGCATTGGCGCGGCGCTCGTTGATGAAGTTGAGCTCGAGCGCGAATTGGAAGGCCCAGGCAAACCCATGGCTCCGTCCGCCTTGTTTGCTGCCACCGATGTCCTCGTTGAAGAAGACGCTGCTGTAACCGATTTTGCCCGTGAACACGAACGGCACCGGCGTCTCTCGCGCCAGCGCATCGATCCGCAAGACGGCCAAGGCGTTCAGGGGAAAGACGCTGAACTTCGTCGTTTCGGTCGAGGGAATGCAAGCGTTGGCGATGACCGATTCCGCTGTGCAGGCGAACCCCTTGTAGGCTGCCCAGCCACCCGCGATGCCTATCCCGATCGGCCCTATGAAGGGGATCCGGTATAGAAAGAAGTCGAACTCGGTCAACAACAAGGGCCCGTTGTCGCCCGGGTAGACCAGATCGAATGCCTCGTCTCCCGGGTCCGGCCGGTAGACACCGATTCCGAAGGAAAGCAGGTAGCCCTCCGGGCTCCAGCTCTCCTTGGAGGCGTAACTCACCTCTTCGGCGCGCGCGGTTTCGGGGCTAACCCCCAAGAACGCGATCAGCACTAGCGCCGAAGCCAGTGCTTTCACCGGTGGCGTCTCCGCACGTAACCGAGGGCACAGAGCACCCCGAGCACCCAGGCCATCGAGCTGGGTCCGTCGGGCGCCATCGCCATCGGCGCGGCAGCGCATCCGCTGCAGCTCCCCGTGGCGTCACAGAATCCCGCGGTCGCCACGAACGTGACCTCCACGCCTGGTGAGAGCTCGCTCTGGTTGCCGCCCAGTACGTCCGAGACGTACGCCTGGTCGTACGCCTGCATGAAAACGTAGGCGGTGTCACCCGGCGACTGAAGGCCGACCTGGGAGGCGCTGAGCCTCACCTCTCGCGCGGTAAGCTGCAAGTAATCGTCCCGCGCGATTGCGGTCGAAGGGTCGTCGATGTCCGAGACCCAGACCCGCCATGCTGCGATGTCGTCCGGCGGATTGGGGTTCGCCCAGGTGATGAGGAACGTCGATGCCTCCTGGGGCGAGGTGTCCACCAGCGGCGCGGCGGGTGCCTGTACGTCGATGTAGAACTCGGCTGCTCCGAAACCGCTGACGTCGACGTTCTCGGAGGGAGGGGTGTTCCGAAACGCGAAAAGCTTGTAGGGCGTGCCCTTCAGGCCCGAGGAGTCGCAGCTCACGATCGGTTTGGTGCCCGCCTGCGCGTCCAGCAGGGTCTGCAACGTCAAGGGTGGGTCGCCGCCGCCGACGAGCGAATTGGTGCCCACCGACCACGGGTTGCCCGCGAGCTCGGCGCAATTGCCCTGAGTTAGATTGCGTTCGGCGAGCTGGTCGCATTTCGCGCCGCCGGTGCCCACCCAGAGATAGATATTCGTTTGGGGTACGCCGGAGTCTCCCAGTCGAATCTCGAAGGTCGTCGTATCCGGCGACCCCTTCAGCACCGTGC
>JBAVOF010000683.1:0-2821 GCA_049691835.1 Polyangiales bacterium | reverse complement strand
GTTGAGTTGTGTTGTCAATGGACACCGTGGTCCGGGTCGACGAGTCCGATCGAAGATGCCGAGGTCCAGCCCTCGAGCCCGCTAACCACTCGCAATTTCACAAAATCGCGATCACGATCGATGACCTCCCCCCGATCGCCCGATCGCGCCTCGCCGCGAACCTGCGCTCGTGGGTCGGGCCCTTCACGAAGGGTCACGCGATCATCTAACGCCACCGCACGGGGGCCCTCTCGAAACAGTCCGACCTTGGCGCCGAGTCCAAGCGCGCAGAAGGAGAGAAGTAGCCCCGAGGTCGCCAGCAGTGAGTAGAGCCAGCGGTTCCTTCGTCGGGCGATCGCGGCCCACGCGAGCGCGAAAAAGAACACCAGGTCGGCCGCGATCAACGTGAGGGCTAGCATGTCATCGGAAAGGCCCCCGTACAGGGCGTCGCTGATCGAGCTGCCCCGCTGGATTGTAGCCTCGCCCTCCGCCTCGGCTCTCCGTTCTTCGAGTGCTCTTTCCGCATCGCGCAGATCTTCGGAGGCCTTGCTGTCGTTGGGGCGAAGTGTCAGCGCGCGTTCGTAGTTGAGGATGGCGCGGGCGTAGTCGCCTGATTGCGCGAACGAGGTTGCCAGGTTGAAATACACGTCGGCGTCGCGGACGCCAGCTTCGGTGAGCTGCTGATAGCTGGCAATCGCCGATGTGTAGTCCCCGCGTGAAGCCGCAACGTTTGCCGCCTCGAAAATCTCGGTCAGCGACTGACCGGGGGAATCCGAACCGGCGCTCTGTGCCGCGGCCGCAGGAGCAGCGGTGAGGATCAGCAGGGCGATGGAGCACGCTCGTCTCATGCCTTCACCCGGGAACGTTGTGTCCGTTCGACGATCGTCACGGTTCGCTTCAGGCAACGCTCCATCTCGTCCTTGCTCACCCCGGAGGCAGCGAAGCGCGCGAAGTCTGCGCCCTCCAACTCGTTGATCACCCGTTGCACCAGGTCGTCATCGAAGCCCTGGGCGAGAAGCCGCGTTCGGAGCTCTGCGTGGGGCAAGCTACTTACCGGCTCGCCGAGTCGAGCGTCCAGGGCATGGGTGATCGACGCGACGATCCGATCGTAGAAGCGCCTCGGATCATTGGCGTGAAGCGCGCTGTCGGCGTTGCGAATCAGCCGGCGTTGGACGGCCCCGGTGGTGGCGCTGCGCCGCTCGCGACGCCGGGCCACCGCCGCACCCAGCAACACGAAGAAAAAAAGCACGGGCGGAAACGCCAGCAGCCACGGAAACCACGATCGTCCCCGGACTGGCGTTTCCCCGCGGGTCAGCGCGCTGTACACACGGATCGGCCCAAAGGCCGCGGCGCCAGGCGCGGGCCGCGCGTCGACCGGCTCGATTGCGGTTCGGGATCGGCTGACCGACCCGCTCGCGGTAAACGTGAGCACGGGTGTTGTCGCGACACCATAGGCCTTGGCTTCGGGGTCGAAGAAGTCAACGATGATCGGGCGTATCGTGTGCTCACCGGGCGCTTCCGGGATCAGGATCCACTCCCACGATCGGGTACCGGAGAGCTTGCCATCCTGAAACTGCTGTTGATCTCGAATTGCGGGTTGGAGAGTACGCACCCCGACGATCGGCGGAAGATCGATCCGAAGATCCTGCACGTTACCCAGGCCTGTTGCATCGACGCGCAGCGTTACCGCATCTCCCGTGACGGCCACGGTGCGGTCGAGCCAAGCGTTTACAGTGTACCGACCGACCACTGCGTCGGCAGGTCCTGGTTGCGGGAGGGGTCGTACTTTCACCGGGATTGGTACACCGACACGCTGCACGCGTTCCGGAGCGTCGAACAGGCTCCCGGGCCCCACATCGAACGTCACCTTCGGGGCACCGATGCTGAGCTCACCGGACCGCTGTGGAAATGCTGCGGATCGCTGCAGCACGTAGACACGGTAGTATTCCCCCTTCACCGAAGCAGTCTGTGGTTGCAGGTTCGTGATCGGATCTTCGTGGACCCAGAACCCATCCATGGCCGGCTTCCCCGGAACCACTGTTTGCGGCGAAAGCCGAAGTCTCGTGTAGAGGTACACCGTGACGTTGACTTGTTGACCGACGTAAACTTCCTCCGGCTCGACCACGGTTCGCAGGAACGCTTGCTCGTCGTATGCAGCGCCCGTTAGCTCGGACTCCACGGCCTGGTCGGGCGCGATCGGGGTGTCGGTGCCCTGGTTCGCGTCGCCAGCGACAGGATGGACGATCAGGGTCAGCGGAGCGCTTCGATAAACCTTACCATCGACCTTGGCCACCGCTGGAGCGAATTCGTAGCTGCCGGCGAGCGTGGGCTGCAACACATACACGTTGGCGAGGCTCGATTCCATCTGTACCCCTGAGCCGAGTCCAAAACTGAACTGCATCGGGCGTACGGTCTGATGCGAGACGATGTCCAGCTCGGGATACTTCTTGAGATCGCTGAGCTCCAGATCCTGGATCCGACCACCGCGAGCATGCACGCGCACCTCGAGCCGGACGGGCTCACCAACCCTGACTTCCGACGGCACTGCGTCCAAGGTGACGGTTACCTCTGGTTGAGCCGCAGCGGTCGCATGCCAGGGCAGGGCTCCCATCGAGACAAACGCGAGCGTGAGAAGTCGAATCACCAGTCTTTCTCCGGTGGCGGCCGCCCTGCGCTTCGGCGGCGCGCCCGCTGCAGCGGAAGGTTCTCTTCGTTCTGCTCCAGAGCATCGAGAAATCGCTCCACCTGGTCCTGCGGCATCGCATCCTGCTGCTGTTCTTGGTCCTGCTGCTGTTCTTGGTCCTGCTGCTGTTCCTGATCCTGCTGCTGTTCCTGATCCTGC
>JBAVOF010000682.1:0-9131 GCA_049691835.1 Polyangiales bacterium | reverse complement strand
GACGCGCCAACCATCCCGCCACCGCGTATCGGCCCAGAGCTGCGTGCCGGGTGGCTCGATCATCCGCCCAGGTCTTCTCGGAGTCGGTCCTGGATCTTGTCGTCGCTCGGGTAGATCTCGTCGACGTGCTCGGAATCGACCAAGGTTGCAGTGAGCTTCTTGAGCATGTGCTTCACCGAACGCGCGTCCGAACCTGCAGTGACGAGCTCGATCAGGAGCGCTTCCTTTCGATCGGAATCGAACTCCAGCTCGCCCAGTTGCACCATGCGGTCGAGGGAAGCAGAGAGCGCTTGCATCAGCTTGCGCGTGAATGGCGTGTGTTGAAACGGAGGAGGCTCGTCGACGAACGCATCCTCCTCGTCGGGTGCGGGAACACTTGCCGCCGTGCGCCAGCTGTCATGGCGCTGCATCCAGGCGCGCGCCCTCGAGGCGAGCTTGGCGTCTTTGCCTTCCGCAGTCTCCTCGATGATCCGCGGCATGTCGGCCGCATGTATCGCCTGCTCGAAGTCGATCAGATGATCGACTAGCGCCCGATGCACGGCGTCCATGTCCGAAACCCCAATCTCCTCGGGCAGCTCGAGAGTGCGGGTCGCGAGGAATCTCCGGGTGAGCCAAAGCGACAGGCGCCGTTGCCAGCCGTCCTCCCGGTCAACCGGAGGATTACCGCCATCGGATTCGACCAGCGGCCACTGCCCACGGGAGATGGCGTCCCATGCCTCGAACAGCGGGGTGTCGAGCAGCTCGTCGACGATGTACAGGCCGGAGGTCGGACCCGTCTCCCAGTCATCGTCGAGCACCGCCGAAGCCTCGCTCTGCAACTCTTGAAGCTCCGCATCATCGTGCTCACCCTTGGCGTGTCGCACCTGCGCAGTCATCCATTGGAGCGCGCCCGTTAGATCGGCGAACTCGAGGTCACCTCGCATCCCACCTTTGAGCGTGTAGACGCGATGGTGACTGTCCGGATCCGCGATCGTGTCGGCGAGGAAAATCAAATCATCGAGACCAGGCGCGACGAAAGGCTCGACCTCTCCCACCTGAATCGCCCAATGCAATCGCCATGGCCGTGTTTCGTCGCCGACGGCCATCCCGGCATATGGGGAGTCCAATAGGCTGAGCAGACGGAAACCATGCGGAGCGCTCGACGTCACGTGCAGGAGATCGACGAACGCATCGATGCGAGACTCACCGAGCTCGGGCGGCTCGCCCGGCTGGCCGAGGGCATCCCAATACGCTCGAATCCCTCTCAGAAAGGCCTGTTGCGGCATAGGGGGCGGAAACTAGCCCAATTTCGAGCGGGTGACAGCCCGGCGTCCACTTGAAACACGTTCTATTTCTGCCTAGACCAGCCTGCGTATGGACGCAGCCGGCTCTTCCCCCGTTTCGAGCGCCGCGCCGGTCCGGTTCGAGCTTGCCCATGGCATCACGATTGCCGCGGACGCCTATGGAAACCCGGAGGATCAACCGGTCGTGTTCCTCCATGGTGGGGGACAGACCCGCCATGCATGGGGCGGAGCCGCCGAACGGCTCGGATCGATGGGGTTCTACGCGATCTCGATGGACCATCGGGGCCACGGCGAGAGCAGTTGGGACCCCGAGGGCAACTATTTCGTCCCTGCCTTCGTCCAGGACCTTCTCGGCGTGATCGAGCAACTCGCCGACAAGCCCGTTCTCGTCGGTGCCTCGATCGGCGGGATCGCTGCGCTGCTGGCTGAGACGGGATCGGACGAATCGGTGGCAAAGGGCATCGTGCTGGTGGACGTCACGCCGCGGCTCGAAAAGAAGGGCGTCGATCGGATTATCGACTTCATGAGGGTCGGATCGGACGGGTTTGGCTCACTGGACGAAGTCGCGGACCTGGTGTCGAGCTATTTGCCGCATCGACAGCGCCCGAAGGATTTGACCGGACTGACCAAGAACCTACGAAAGGACGACCAAGGTCGCTATCAGTGGCATTGGGACCCGAAGCTCCTTCAGGTCTGGGACCCTTCCTCCTACACCGCTGAGGAGGGCGAGCAAATCATGCAGGAACGGCTCGATGCTTCCGCTCGGCTGACGATTCCGACTCTCTTGGTGCGTGGGCGAATGAGCGACGTGGTCACCGAGGAGCACGCGCGCGAGTTCTTGGCGGCCGCTCCTCACGCGGAATACGTCGACCTGGAAGGCGCGGCACACATGGTTGCGGGGGACAGAAACGACGTGTTTGGCGATGTGGTCAGCGACTTCATCCGAAGGCACTTCGGGGGCTAGAGTGTAGGGAACGCGCGATGCCTGTCGATCAATCAGCATTCAGAGACGCCCTGCGGGGCTGGGCAAGCGGGGTGACCGTGGTGACCTCACGAAGTGGCGACAAGGTGCACGGGATGACCGTCTCCGCATTCTCGAGCGTGTCGGCGGACCCTCCGCTCGTGCTCGTATGTGCAAACCGATCGTCGATCACCCATGGGATCATCGAAGAAGGCGGCGTGTTTGCCGTCAACATCTTGGCCTCACATCAACGAGACGTATCGAACGTGTTTGCTTCCCCGCTGCATGAAGACTCGCGTTTGGAGCGAGTGAGCTGGACCGAAGGTGAGACGGGTGCGCCCCTGATCCACGAAGCGCTGGCTTCACTGGAGTGCCGAGTGGCGAGCGCCCACCGCGAGGGGAGCCACACGATCTACATCGGGCAGGTCGAGGCCGTTCATACGACCGACGCGGAGCCTCTACTCTACTACCAGGGCGGCTACCGCTCCTTGCACCGCGACGACTAGCCCCGATGGCCGTCGCTTGGGAGCGGGTGCTCTGAGCCGCGCGAGATGCTAGCGTGCTTGGCAT
This sequence comes from Polyangiales bacterium, assembly GCA_049691835.1. Lineage (GTDB taxonomy): Bacteria > Myxococcota_A > Polyangia > Polyangiales > Houyiibacteriaceae > SG8-38. Next base: position 6,317 of record JBAVOF010000682.1, on the reverse strand, counting down.
GTCTCAGATGAACTGGGCGCTCATCCTCCTGGCCGCGATCGCGGTCGCAGCTTGCACCAAGAAAGAACCCCCTGCTCCGGCCGCCGAGGAAGCGGTCGCCGTCGAGCAGGAGAAGCCAGCAATGGCGGCGGTCGAACCGCTCCTGCCACTCCCCAATGCAGCGGACGTCAACATGGACAAAGTATTGCTCGGTAGGAGCCTCTATCACGATACCGCTCTGTCCGGCGATGGGACGATCGCCTGCGTCACCTGTCACATGCTGGACCACGGCGGAGCGGAACCGCGTAGGACTTCCACCGGCATCCGGGGTCAGATCGGTCCGATCAACTCACCCACGGTGTTGAACTCGAGCTACAACTTCGTGCAGTTCTGGGATGGGCGCGCGAAGGACTTGAAAGAGCAAGCCGCCGGTCCGGTCGAGAACCCGATCGAGATGGGCACCAAGTGGGACGACGTCGTCGAGCGCCTCAAGAAGAACGAGGCCTACGTGGCGGCGTTCGCGAAGCTCTATCAAGACGGTATAACGACAGACAACGCAATGGACGCGATCGCCGAGTATGAGAAGTCGTTGATCACCCCATCGAGGTTCGACAAATACCTCTTGGGTGATGAAACCGCGATCACAGCGGCCGAGAAGCAAGGCTATGCCACGTTCAAGGAGGTCGGTTGCACCGCGTGCCACACCGGAATCGGTATCGGTGGGACGATGTTCCAGAAGATGGGCCTGGTGAAGGACTACTTTGCCGACCGCGGGACGCCGATCACCGAGGCGGACCTCGGACGGTTCAATGTCACGAAGAACCCGGCGGAAAAGCACTTCTTCAAGGTCCCTACGCTCCGCAACGTCGAGCTCACGTCACCCTATTTGCACGACGGCTCGCGAGCGACACTGGAGGAGACGGTCATGCTGATGGGCAAGTACCAGCTCGGCCGCGAGCTCACCGACGCACAGGTCAACAGCATCGTCACCTTTCTGAAGAGCCTCACCGGCGAACTGCCGGCGCATGCCAAGCCGCCAACCGGCACCTGACCGGGATCGCGGTCCACGGACTCCACGCGCATCGACTCGGGAACCGGACGCCCTTCCTAGCGGGCAAAGAAGATCGGGTTTGTGACACCAAAGGGCAGCCGGCCCGGGTGCACGGGGTCGAGGGTCTGTGGTTGATCGTTGCGATTGCGGATCGTCGGGTCGTACGCGCCTCGCGCATGGAAGATGACCCAATCGGCGCCATCGGGTACCTCGACGGACTGCGAGAATCGGAGTACCGAGCCGTTGTCGATCGCCGCGTCCATGCCGGTCGCGATTTCAGTGCTCGCCACGACGCCGTTCGTGCTCACCCACATTTCGATCAGCTCCACGTTGCCCACCCATAGCGGGGCCTGGACTGAAACGTCGATCATGTAGGGGCCACCGCCCTCGATCGTGTCGCCAGGACGCGTGCCTGGACCCAAGGCGAGGACGTAGATGCCCCCATTGATCACAACGTGGCCATTCCTCACGAGACTCTTGATCGTCTGCGGTGTGTCGGCGCTGACGCGAAGGACCTCTGGGTCATCGGTCCCCAGCAGCACACAGGTTCGCGGATAGCCCACGGGGCTTCCGCCCATCACGCTGTGACTGTCGGACGAGCCCACGGTGAACACACCGTCGCGCTCATCGCTGTTGAGCAGACCAAACCAATCGTCCACCGTTCCGATCTCGGCGCTCGCATCTTCGCCGGGGTCTCCCGGATAGATCCGGCCATCGTCTTGCTTGTTCTCCGCGAACGAGCTGTCGTTGAAAACCTCCACGACCTTGAAGGTCCTGTCCCACCAGGTGTCGGGATCGATGTCGTCGCGCAAGATGGTATCTGTGACGGGATCGTAGTCGACGCCTCCCGCGTTGCTGAAGGAATTCGCGCCCATGAAATAGTTCTGGCCGGAAATCGCACTGAAGCCACCACCACTGCCAGGCGGGGTCCGCGGGTGAAAGATGATCACCTCGGGGTTGCCAGGTCTGCTTCGTGCTTGATCGAAGACAGCAACCGGCTCGAAGGTCTGCACGGCACCGGTGTCCGTGAGCCCGTTCCACATGATCGCGCCGTCACTCGGCAGGCTCGGATCCGGCTCCAGCGGAAAGACGCCGAAGTGACCCCAGGAAAAGGTGGTCAGCTCCAGGGACGACAGCCCATACATCCAAGCCCCGAGACCTGTTGCAGCCACCACAGGCTCGAAGGCTGCGACGAACTCGTGATCGGTGCGGACGGGGAGCTCGACGCCGTCACCGGCCGCGGCCATCAATTTGAATTCAGCCGTATCCGGCGCATCCGGTGAGCGATGCGTGTGGATGTGGAAGTCTCCGCACATGACGCCGGTCGAATCGACCACCCGGGTGAGTTGCGCAGGGACCAGTGTCTCTTCACCGGAGGCGACGGTGACGTTGGTGTCGACGATGTCGTACTCATAACCCCGGGAGACGACGACGCGATGGCCTCCGGGCGGCGCGCTCAGGACCGCCTGTCCATCGGTTGGGAACACCACATGGAGGCGGTCGTCGCGCGGCACGATTGGCTCGCCGAACTTGTCCGGCGGTTGAAAGGCTCCGTCGTCGGGAATGACTTGCACGCGAACCGGCAGCGGCACGCCCGACCCGGCCTCGGTGGCTGTCACGTGGATCGTGCCCTTCTGCGGAAGCGTCAGGTCGGCCGAGGTGCCCGACGCCCCGATCACCTGAGGCTCCGAGATCCCATCGCCTCGCCGGTAGGCTCGCAGTTGAACCTCCTGACCTGCGGGCACGGTCACGGTATACGTGCCGTCCGCCCCGCTGCTGGCGCGGGTCAAGTAGATCGGGTCTCCGTCGTTGGTTTGCGCATGCACCCTCACCCCTTCGGCGGGCAAGCCATCCGCGTGCCGGACCGTGCCGGTGATCGTGCGAGTCGGCTCGTCCTTCGTGCGCGCGATCGCCTGCAGCAGGCCGTCAATGCCGGGACCGCCAACGTGGATGCGCATCAAATGAACGCGCGTGTCGGGAACGAAGTCGGTATCGGCGCGGGTGAGCGGCATCACTCCCGATATCTCCGGGTCCGTGATCCCGACCACGGTGGAGGCTAGCTGGAACGACGAGATCATCGGGCCTGACGCGTCCTCGATGGCGTAGCTCACCGCCTGATCATCGACGTATGCCATGTATGCATAGGGAGCGCTGAGGTCTCCCGTGCCGAAGCCCTGGCCAGGCACGTATGGGTTCATGCGCTGGCTCTGGATGATCAGGTACACCGGAGCAGCAGTGAGGGGTCTGTCGAGCGTGTAGAACACGTCCAAGTACTCCGCACCAGGAGCAAGCTGGTAGTCGACCTGGACGCGGACACTCTGGAAGGTTTCGTCTTCTGGGGGTGGCGGCCCCACGAGAAGACCTCCGGCGATGGTCCCAGCCAATAGGTCTTCCAGAAACGGAATTGCGCGAAGCGGCCCTTCGGCACGCACGACGGCGGGATTTCCGTCAGTGCCGTCGTTGATCAACGAAACCGATTCGGCGGCGACGAAGAACCGCCGCAAGCCGATCCCCACTTCATTGTAGTCGGCACGATCGACGAGCGCACCGTCGTCGAACCGAGCAACACCCACGATGAGCCCGCCGAAGGGTTGGTATAAATCAGAGACGTCATCGTCCTCGACGATCAGCCCAATGTGCTCATTGACCAGCGCGAAGTCGCCGACTTCGTACACTGCCAAACCGTTCGGGTCTGCTGGTAACTGGTCCGCCGACAAGCGCCCTGCACGCACCTGGCCGGGGCCGATGTTGAGATCGAGCGCGTCACTGGGGGTTCCACCGGTTCCACCAGTTCCGCCGACGCCACCGTTACCGCCGACGCCACCGTTGCCCCCGTTGCCGTTGTCACTGCCGCATCCCCACACGGCAATTCCGATGACTAGAACCAGAGAATAACGCATGGCCACTTTTACCATTGATGAACCAAGGGCCCTACTACGGACTCACCGATCCATAGTAGGCCGTGGATTCGAGGGGTCGGGGGGCCTAGATCCGTGCCCGGAAGCATGAGGACACCAGCGCCGGCCCGAACCGGCGGCGCACCAAGCACCTCAGTTGACGACCTGGAGACGAACGAAATCGGGGTTGTTTTGAGTGTGCGCAGCGGGCGCTGGGATATACTCGTGGCTGCTGGGAATCCGTGGCTCTGTGTTCTCCTCGGCCTTCGGCACGGCGCGTTGCATGAGCTGGCGCCAGGCCTCTTTGGGGGCGGGAAGCTTCTCTTTGAGCTCGACGTAGAGAAGGCGTCCTAGCGAGGGAAGATAGGGCGCCATCTTGTCGAAGGTCTGCTTCGCGTAGGGGATATCCTTGGTGAGAAAGCCCTTGGTTCGAGTGACTGCGCGTGTGGCGTGGACCCTCGCACGGCCGAGTCGGCCTTTCCCGATCAGCGGACCGATCTCATGGATGAGATCCGCGCTCGTACCGGCAACGACGTGGGGTGCCTTGTAAAGCGTCTTGCCGTAGCGAGAGCCTCTCAAGAATTGTCGGGCCTGCTCTTCGGTGATGCCGTACTTGTCGAGCGCTGCTTGGTGCTCCTGGCGAGCGCGCTCGCGCGCCTTGAACATGTACATTTGCACGCGCGAGTAGAAATTCACCGCCCCATCACCGCTGGTTTCGACCGGACAGTAGATCGCATCCGGGTGAAGCTCGGTGATGACAGTCTGAATGCCATCGGAGACCCCCGAGCTCGGCATGCATCCGAACGGCTTCACGCTCAGCGTCATGTTGGCTTTCTGCTTGGCCACGTTGAGGACGAGCTTGGCGACCTCCATGTGACCCTCGCCGCCGCGAAGCTCGTTGTTGTAGAAGCTGTGACCCACTTTGGCGATCTCGTCCATGTCGGGGAGCTTGTTTCCCTTGAGGCCGGCGACTGCGCTGAACGTCGCAAACGTGGCTCTGAGGGCGAGCTCGCCTAGCCAGACCCCTGCCATCTTGTATCCGACGTCGGAGCCCTTTAGCCCATAGTAGGATTGATCCTCCCCGCGCAGCGTCATCCGACGCTCCGTGTCGTGACGCATCTCCCAAAGCGTGTAGAGGAGCCAGTTGACCAAGGTTTGTATGTCGTTCTCGCCGCCTTCCGATTCCACGAAGCGCTGGAGGCGGTAGTTACCGTCGCCCTCGGTCGTCATCGCCCAGAACTCGCCGATGATGGCTACCTTCGGCTTCGCGCGAAGCCTATCGACCTCGACCGCCTCGAGATGCTTCCGGCCGCGCCAGAGGGCCCGGAGCACACTGCCATTCGACTCGAGAGCCTGGCATACCTCTCGCTTCACTGCGGCGATCGCACGATCGGTCGCCCCCTCCTCGACCTCGTAGGGGCGGATGCGATAGCTCAGAACGTTCAGCACATCGCCGGCGAACAAGCCCCGTGCGAGCGCCATGAAGAAAGTCGGATTGAGCACCAACCCCACCTCCTCTCCGGTGGCCTGCTTGAACCCCGATTGCTGTTGGAAGAGGACGACACGGAACCCGTCAAACCCCGCATCGCGGAGCGCCTTGCGGTACTCGGTCACGTACATCCCGAAGCGGCAAGGACCGCAGGCGCCGGCCGTGAGGAAAACGTACTGCTCGATGATCTGCTGAGCCGAAAGGCCCTCCTCGTCGCGGAGCCGGCTGAGCTCCTTCACGAGGTTTCCAACGGTGAAATACGTCGGATTACACTGTGCCTTGTTGCCGAACTCCTTCCCAAAGCGAAGCGAGGCGACATCCGGGGCCTCCATCGACCGCGTGTTGTAGCCTATGCCTCTGAGGGCCGAGGCCACGAACTCGTCGTGGGCCATCGTGAGACCGCCATTGAGAATTGTCGTCGTGGCGCGCTCTTTGGCAGAGAAGAACGGGTCGATCATCGAGTCCGTCCATTGCTCTCGAGTATCTTCTAACCCCAATCGGGCCCGCTCTTTCGCCTCGAATGCCGCAAGTTCCTTGTCGATGTCGATTTCAAAACCATCAGCCATGTCTAGCCCCTTCACACACGGACGACCTTGCCGTCCTTGGTTCTTCTCCCGAGCCGAATCAAACCGTCCGGCACCGTGCCGGGCAGAGTCGAGTCCTCCTCTGACTTCGCCATTTCGATTCGGTACTGGCTCACCTTCTCTGAAAGCTCGTGAATCTGACGCTCCAGACCGAGGTCGGCGCGCCGATGCGCCGCAAGCTGGTCGTGCTTCTTGCGCAGCAGCTCCAGACGCTTCTCGTCGATCCGTCGCTGCAACTCCGCCCTTCGCGCTGCCATATCTTCGAGGTGCTCCTCGCGGAGCTGAAGCGAGTGCGCGTACGTTTTGACGCGAATTTT
>JBAVOF010000681.1:0-16680 GCA_049691835.1 Polyangiales bacterium | reverse complement strand
GCCACGGATCGAGCCGTGAGCCGCCAGCGCCAGAGCCAGAAAGAAGAGGTTGACTGAGTTGAGATCGAATGCGACCTCGCCCCGAAACCAGCCGAGCGCAACGAGAAGCCCCGCAGTGGCGCCGATGAGGGACGCCGAGAAGGACCGCTTCAGTCCGCGTGTTGCCGAGCCCTCGGTCGGGCCTAAGTTCGGAACGGTCGGGGTCTTCGGAGCCAGGGCCACACACATCAGCGGTAAGAGCACGAGCAGCCCACCGCTGACGAGCATGTTGAGCGTTGAAAAAAGCGTTTCGCTGACGGGGATCGCTTGCGTCGCTCCCTGCGTGAACTGGGCCGATTCGGCGGCCTTCAGGGGTGCGGAACCGCTCAGCCCGCCATGCCAGACTGCAAGCCCACAGTACGCGGCCGCCCCGAGCACCGGAACATCCATCGGCCTCTGATCTTCGGCAGCGCTCTGGGCGATTTCACGGACGACGAAAGCCGCAACCACGGCTCCGAGCCCCCACTGGATGAGCCCGGTCAGGCAGGCGATGAGAGCGACCACTCCGGCGGCTGAAGGGGTTCGCCGTGGCCAACGCGCGACGACGCGCACGACGCGTTGCACCGGTCGACTCGACGCGAGCGCGTGGCCGGTGACCAAGATCAAGCACATCTGCAAGGCGAATGCGAGTAGCGGCGTGCTGGAAAAACCTGCGTACCACCCCTGAAGGACAACGCTCACGGACCCGGAGAGAGCAAACCCTCCTAAGAGCGTGATCAAGGTCAGTGCGAGCGCCAACACGAACGGGTCGGGAACCCACCGCTCAGCCCAGCGGCTGAACATCTCACCGAGCCGAGCCAGCATGGCGCGAACCGTAGCACCTATCCCCCATGTCTTCACCGGTCGTCGGTCACACCCAAGCCCCGGTCCCGCTTGCAAGGGTCCGCCTCCGGGAGCAGCATGGCTTCGAGATCGATGGACATCACTGCCTCGCGCGCTGCTCTGGACAGCCCTCACGCAAGCGTAGTCGCCCCGGAGTCGTTCGAGCCACGCAACCATTTCTACAGCCGGGTGCTGAATGCGCAGATCCACCCATTGGTGTCGTTCTTTCTACGGATGTCGAATCGGCGCATCGTCAATCGTTACTGCCACCTCAATCCTAGAGTGGATCCCGCGTTCCTGAAGAACGCATTGGCATACACGCCGAAGCACTTCAGGTGGGCGGGCGCCGACCTCTTCTGCACGACGACCGCCGAAGGCAACCGCCGACTAGTCGTGATCGAAACGAACTCTTGCCCTTCCGGCAACAAGTCGATGCCCATCCCCTCCGACGACGACGAGCAAGCGGGATACCGCAAGCTCATCCAAACGGCCTTCCTGCCCTTGATCGCAAAACGCAAACAAGCGTCGGGCGCCCTGGCGGTGCTTTTCGACAAGAACTACATGGAAGCCTCTGGCTACGCCGCTGTGATCGCCGACCTCACCGGCGAGAACGTCTTCCTAACCCCGTTTCCGGACGCGGGGGAAGACCCGCCAGCGCGTTTCACCGACGGTCTCCTCGAAGTGCGAGATGCATCGGGCAACTGGTGGCCGATTCGCGCGGCGTTCCGGTATGTCACCCAGAAGCCCTGGAACCGAATTCCGATTCGAACGCGCACCCAGATCTTGAATCCAGTGTTGACCTGTCTTTCGGGCGGACGGAACAAGCTGGTCGCGATGAAGGCCTATGAGATCTACAACGCGGAGCTGGAGGCATCCGGCCTTCAGATCCGCACACCGCAAACGATTGGCGACGTTGCAAAGCAGGAGGTGCCCCTGTGGGTGCGGCGGTTCGGCGGGCACGCCGTCGTGAAGGTGCCATACAGCAACGCCGGCCAGGGTGTCTTCACGATCGTCAATCAGCGAGAGCTGGACCGTTTCATGGAGATAGACCACCCATACGATCGGTACGTCGTGCAGAGCCTGATCGGAAACTACGTCTGGAGCTCGGTCGAGCGCGCCGGTCGCTTCTACCACGTCGGTACGATTCCCGATCGGCATGGTCATATCTATGTCGCAGACCTGAGAATCATGGTCTGCGGCGGCCCGGATGGCTTTCGTCCGCTCGCGATCTACGCGCGTCGTTCGAGAAAGCCTCTTCCCGCGGTTCTGCACGAGGGGCAATCCTCCTGGGAGGTCCTCGGAACCAATCTGTCAGAACGACAGGCCGATGGCGCTTGGTCCGCGTCGACCGATCGACTACTGCTAATGGACCGGCGTGATTTCAACATGGTCGGGATCGGAGCGGATGACCTGATCGAGGCCTACATTCAAACGGTGCTTGCAACGATCGCCATCGACAAGATGACGGCAACCCTGTTCACGCAAAAGGGAGGCCTACGTCTGGGGCTGTTCCGGTCTCTGGACGACGATCCGACGTTGCTCGAAGAAATTCGACAGGGCGCCAAAGGTGGCAAAGCGGTCCCACCCGATTCGCCGCGCGACTGACGATCAGAGCCGGCGCTCGAAAGCTTCGATGAGTGCGCCACTGAAATCTCGGGCGTACAGGCGCTCGCTCGGAAAGATCCCCCCCGGACTGAAGACGTTCAACTCGAGAATGGATCCGCCCACGAAGTCCACACCAACGTGAACCAGACCTTCGCGCTCGAGGTGAGGCGCAATCAGAGCGACAGCCTCGCGCATCGCGGCGCTCACGGCGACAGCGTGCGCCGTCCCACCCGCGTGAAGATTGCTTCTGAAGTCGTGCTTGCCGGGAACTCGCGCGACCGCAGCGGCTCGACCATGGAGCTCCAGAATCTGGCCATCGATGACCGTCACCCGGACATCCCCGCGTTCCGCGTCGGGCACGAACTCCTGCACCATCGCGTACCCCTGACGGAGCACTACCTCGATGACCTGTTTCATGTTGGCACGCGAGCCAGCGCGCTCGAGTACGAAAACATCCCGGCCGCGTGTGCCTTCGAGAGGCTTGATCACGGTTCGATCCGCCCCCTTGTCGAGGAACTCCTCGATGGCGACCGAATCTCGCGTGACCAAAGTCCGCGGTCGCAATCGAGCGGGCAAGTCCAGCAGTGACAACTTGGTCAGCGCCCGCGAGAGCCCTCTCGGTTTGTTGATGACTCGAACACCGCGCTCTTCCAAAGTCTCGAGCATCCGAAGGGCGGCGACGTGTTGAGCTCGGCGTTGTTCGTCTCGTCCGGGGTTCGTTCGAATGATCAAGATCTCTTGGTCGTCGAGCGAATGGGATGATCCCTGGTCGGAGGCGAGTTGTTGCACCAGAGCGGTGCGTTCGCTCTGGCTTGGCGTGCTTCCTCGCGCGAACATGAGGCCATCGTTCGTTTGGCTCAAATCGCCGACGCCAAACACCAGAACCTCATGACCCCGGCGCAGCGCGGCACTGATCAAGAGCGTCGTCGTCTGCTCTGAGGAAGGCTCCCGTCGGTCGTTCACGACAAAGCCGATTCGCATCAATCGCTCGCTCCCAGCGTCGCGGGTCCCGGAGAGCGCCGTTGGAAATCGTGCTCCGCTGGCGCCACGGCTCCCAAGTGCAGGATGCGTGCGCCCGTCTGGCCAACGGGGTTGACACTCTTACCGATGACGATGCCGTCGGCGGGAGCGTGATACTCACGAATCACGTCGCCAAATGCGTTGCGCAGCACTGCGACACGCTCGCCCTGACTAACGCGATCAGTGGGGCGCGGAAGTACTTCCAAAAGCCCTCCTCGATCGGTGTACATCCAGCGAGAGTTCTCGCAAAGCACGGGTTCGGCCCCCTCTGCCACTGGCCTGCGAGGCAGCATGCCAGCAGCCGCCAAGACCGCACGAAGACCTATTCTCGAAGCTCGCACGTAGCTCGGCTGAAACGTTTGAGGATCGCCAATCTCCAAGGTGACGGAGGGAATGCCCAGGTCCATGGCAGCGCCGCGGAGTGTGTAGTCGGAGGGCGGATTGTGGACGATGATCTGCGGGCGCTGAAGGTACGCCATGGTCGCGGTCGCAGGATGCGTCATGTCCGCTCGAACATACACCGAGTTGACGCGACCAAAGCTCGCGGTGTGCAAATCGACCAAGTAGTTGAAGCGTTTGACGATACGATCGAGAATCCTGTGCGAGTACACCTCTGCGACGTCGCCATCGTCGCGACCTGGAAAGATGTGGTTCAAGTCACCGCCATCGACGAACTCGCGCTGATGCCGATGCAGCCCGGGCACGTTCACGACGACCACCGCAACCACCGTGCCATCGAGCTGCCTGGGGTTGAGATTGTGCATGAGATCATGGATGACGCGGATACCGTTGAGCTCGTTGCCATGAACCGCCGCGGTCAATCCGAATACCGGACCATCGCGCCTCCCACGGGCGACCAGCAACGGGAGCAGGATGTCTTGCGCTAGCCCGTTGGCGACCAAGTCGATATAGAGTCTCGAGACTTGCCCGCGCGGGAACTCGTCGATGATGAGCTCACGACGCCGATAGATGGGACCCGTCACGCCGTTTTGAGAGTGTTCAACCATGAAGCGCTGCCGAACTCTGACACCGTGCCAGAGCCCGCGCACGAGGGGACACCCGACTTCAGCGAGGGCGAGCCGGCCCCCTCCGAATCGCGATGAACGTGAGATCGTCCGGCTTGGAAGGGGCGCCGTCGGCCGGTGCCTCCATCCTCTGCCTACCCAGGGTAGCCAGCTCATCCACCGCGCGATGAAGCGGCCCCTTCCGCATGCGCTCCACTATCTCCTCCAAGTGGAGGTTGTCGCTGAGCCCGTCACTTGCCAAAACCACCGTATCGCGGGGCGCCAAGGTCAGCGTAGCACCCAGCTCGATTCGCATGTCTTGGGTGCCCAAGAGATTGGACACGATGTGGAGATCTTCGTGGTGGAGCGCCTCCCCGCGATCCAAGAGACCGGCCTCTACCGCGTACCCCACCGGCGAGTGGGGGATGGTCATCCATTTGATTCGTCCGCGTTGCCCGGTGACCAGCACCATCGAGTCGCCCGCATGGTAGGCGCGCATGTTGGATCCCTGGATTTCGACGACTGCGAGAGTCGCCGCGGCACCAGTCCCCAACGCGGAAATCGCGCGATCAGCCGCTTCGAATCCGTTGATGATCGCATCGCGGAGGTTCGGCAGCTCCTCGCCAAGCTCGGCGACGGAGTCGCAAATCGCTCGAACCGCGAGCGCTGCTGCCTCGGCGCCGCCCGGATGGCCCCCTGCACCATCGGACACGACCGCCACGCCTGCACCAGGGCCCACGGCGATTAGCGCAGCGGCGTCCTCGTTGGGACCATCTCGTTCTGGCTTTCGGATGCTGATCGCCACGGCTTCACCGCCGCCGAAGTCAAATCGCTCGCCGTGCGACATGTCCACATCCGTAAAGATGTGGGTCTCCATCACAGTCCCGCTCTCCCACCGCCTGTCGGCCTGCGGAGCGCCCTGGGGGCCACCGCTAGGAACGCCGCCTGCATCTGCACGCCGTCACGAAACCGTTTTCGCTCGCGAATCTCGATCGAGCGCCGAAGGAAGCTGATGAAATCGCGACTCACCGTCCGGCGAAGTCGCTCTGCGCCCGGTAGCGGCCAATCGAACGGCCATGCAGGCAGCTCCCCAGCGAACATTCGGTAGATCACCAACCCCATCGAGAACACGTCGGAGCGAAACGACGGTTTTCCCATGGCTTGTTCCGGCGCCATGTATCCCACCGTACCTTGCCCAGAGCCCATGATCGTACGTGTCCTGAGCGCAACTTTCGCGATGCCAAAATCTGCCAAGCGAACCTGATCGTTCGGAAAAATGATCACGTTATCGGGTTTGATGTCGCAGTGAATGATTCGCTCTTGGTGCGCGTATGCGAGCGCGTCGAGAAGTTGCTCCGTGTACGACAGAGCCGTTTTGGGGCCCAACCGATACCGCAAGCGGTCGGTGAGAGCTTGTTCGCCGAGAGGAGTTGCGATGACGAAGTGCCCGTCGATCATCATTGCGTTTCGGAGCGGAAGGATGTGCTCGTGCTCGAGCCGCGCGGTCAAACGCACTTCGCGGTGGATGAGGCTGAGCGCGTCTCTTTCTAGCCGATCGAGATGCGGAACCTTCAGTGCGACGGGGATCCCCTCCACGGTATCGTAGGCCTCGTAGACCGTGGCAAATCCCCCGGTCCCGATGCGGCGCCGAATCCGGTACTTGCCCAGCGTCTGACGAGCCTTCAGGACCTGGTTCGAGCTCGTCTCGCTAGTGCTCTTCGGGAGGTTCCGGTTCATCTGGTAGACACCGAATCTGACACTGGCATACCCATCATGCACGCGGTTTCCGTCCACGCGCCGACTCATGCCTTGTCTCTCCCAGGTGGCTCCATGGGTCCGGACACGAAAACCACTACTTCGTCGTTTGCAAGTCCCTTCCATACTGCCGCCCGATACGAATGCCCGTTTCGAACGTCAGACCTCGAATCTCAATTCTCATCGTCCTGATGGCGTGGAGCTTGACTGCCCCCGCAAGCGGTCAATCGCCTGCATCGGAAGAATGTCGGCCATCAGCTCCCGGGCTCCGAGCCCAAACGCCCCGCCGCGATGAGAGCGGTAGCGACGACGATGGCTAGCTGCGCAAGCCGGGCGAGGTTTCGCGCTTGGGATGTGGGCAACCGGATCGCGGTCTTCTTGACCGCGAGGAACGCGATCCGGCTCGCGAGGACGCCTCCGAACACGAGGGCCGTATCGATGACGATGCGTGGACAATAGCTTGCGAAGGCGCCCAACCATTTACTGAAAACGGCGAGCCCAAGCGCGGCGATGGCAATCAAGAACGTGGTCAGCAACACCAGCCGAGTTTCGCTTCGGCTGGGACGGACAGCAATTGCTTCGCGGTGCCACCGAGGTTCATCGGAACCCTCCTTGCAGGACTGGATGGGACGAAGTGTATCCAGATACCGTCGATTCCCCGATTCGATTCGTTGTCGCCGAGCTCGCGCCAGTTCATCCTTGCACCCATGGCCCAAAAGCAAACCGGCCAGATCCTCGTGGTCGAGGGCGATCCGGCGCTGCAATCGGAGCTAGAACGTCAGCTCTCGTCGATCGGGCACATCGTCGAAACCGCATCGGATGGCGTGGCGGCGCTCGACATTCTCGAGCGATCGATGCCGGACGTAATCCTCGTCGAGCTCGATCTGGACGGCATGGACGGTTTCGATTTCTTGCGACGCGCTAGGGCCCTGCTTCCCTCCGCCTCGTTCATCGCCATGGCGAGCTCCGGTTCCATGGACACAGCGGTCAAGGCGCTGAGATGCGGTGCCGATCGGTGCCTCACACGTCCGATTCGTCCGGATGCGCTCGAGCTCATCGTGGAGCGCTCCCTCGACAAGCCTCTACATGCGAGGGACGCGATGGACGCCCGTGCCGAGGCGGCATCGACCCTTCCAACGACGCGCCTAGACCACATCGTGGGGGCTCACCCCGCAATGCAGCGTCTCTTCAATCGAATGTTGCAAACCGCGCAGAGCCGTTCGACCGTGCTCATTCAGGGCGAGACGGGCACCGGCAAAGAGTTGATAGCCAAGGCGATTCATGAGCACTCCCGGCGGAGCGAGGGCCCGTTGGTTCGGCTCAATTGCGCGGCGCTCGCTGAGAGCGTGCTCGAATCAGAGCTCTTCGGACACGAAAAGGGGGCGTTCACCGGGGCGGTGACTCGGCGAGTGGGCCGATTCGAACAGGCAGACGGAGGAACGCTGTTTCTCGATGAGCTCAGCGAGATGCCCCTCTCGGTGCAGGTGAAGCTCCTCCGGTTCTTGCAGGAGCGCGAATTCGAGCGAGTTGGTGGCAACGAGACAGTCACCGTAAACGCTCGCGTGGTTGCCGCAACGAACCGAGACCTGCGAACCCTGGTCGACGACGGGAAGTTCCGCGAGGATCTCTACTTTCGCCTCAAGGTCGTCGTCCTGGAAGTTCCTCCGCTCCGGGCTCGGCCCGGTGACATCCCACTATTGGCGGACCATTTTCTACGGCTCTACGCAGAGGAGAACGGAAAGCGCGTGCACGGATTCACGCCACGCGCGAAGGAGGCATTGTTGTTTTACCCATGGCCCGGAAACGTACGCGAGCTTCAACACGCGATCGAACAAGCAGTGGTTCTTTGCGAGAACGAGCTCGTGAGCACCGAAGACCTGCCCATTGGCGCGCCCGACCACGAAGCGGAGCCACTGAGCTTGCTGGTTCCCGGAGTGACACTCGCCGAGGTCGAACGCTACACGATCATGAAGACGTTGGAAGCGGTCGGGGGGTCTCCGACCAAGGCGGCCGCAATTCTGGGGATCAGCAAGAGAACCATTCAGTACCGTCTCCAAGAGTGGGGCGTTACGAAACGCGACTCATCGACCGACGAGGACTGAGACCGAGCGTGAAGCGAAGGACGAAGCGCTCATCCCCTCCTCCTTCTGGCAGGCGATACGTCGTCGGGGCTCAGCACGTCCAAGACTCCATCTACGAGGAGAACGTGCTTTCGAAGGACTTTGCCGAGCTCTGCGGCAATCGGCACGGCTTCGTCGAACCGACCGGTTTCGATACTTGCCAGTATGTTTTGCGTAGCCAAGAGAAGGGTTTGGTTCTCCGCGCGGATCTTTTGCAAGACCTCGAGAGTGATCAAGTTGTCGTGTGGGCTCGGCATCAAGGCCTCCGCCGGGCGGGCGCCGCCTTGGCGCGTTTTGCCCCATCGATGAGACGGGCATCTGCGTCGGGGGCTTCCTGAACGTAGCTGGCAAGGAGCAGCTTCACGCCGACGCTCGGGAACTGTACCTCGACCTTCTGATTGCCATCATTGAACTCTCGCAAAACGAATCCGGCCCCGAACCGATGATGAGAGACGCGCCGAAACGCAGTGCGTGGCTGGCTCACAATCGCCGGTCGAAACTTGGCGGAAAGGCCTCGAACCGCAGTGGCTTCGTCGTCGGTGGGAGGACCGTCGAGGTAGCAGGCCTGGACGAGGTCGAGGACGGACAAGCCCGACCTCCGATCCTTGGGGTCCAAGGCCCACCTCACGATCTCACATCGGCCTTCCTGCGCTACATCCTTCGCGAGGCACCAGTACATCGGTGTTCGCGCAACGCCCTGCTCCGACCGTTGCATCGACACCGCGACCAAGTCCGCGGGCAGATAGTCCGCCTCCCTCGCTTCCTCCGTGAGAACGAGCATCTCGTACGGGTCCCGGCCGGTCGCTGCGAATACGGCGAGGAGCTCCTCGGGCAACGAAGTGCCGAGCGCCTGCTCGACTTCCACCACCGACTCCCAAGCCACACTCTGTTTCTCGGCAACGGTCCCGGTTCGGACCCGGTACAAAATCAGCGCCTGTCTCAGTTCTCTGGAAATCTTGAGCGACGTACGTTCTCTCAACGACATGAATCGGACTCCACGCGAGTGCACCGGAAGCAAGTGCCGTGCCGACGTGCACGGGTTAATACATCCGTTGGACGCTAGGCAGAGGCGAGCCTCCGTATGTGACCCGGCCGCGCAAGGCCTGCACTCCTGCCAACCGAAGGCGGTGCAGTTTCTGCACTGCGGGCTCCGTGGACGGTTCCCGGGGCCGCTTGGAGCGGCGGACGACGCATCGATTTTACAGACGGCCAAGCTGCTGGCACGAAACCTGCTCGGATTCGGTACGGACATGCTCCCAACGGGAAAGCGAGGATCAACATGCCGATGCGAACTGACAGAATGAAGCGTGGCCGGATTCGGCGCTCGAGCGGCGATTTGGATTGGTTTGCTGAAGACCCTTGGGCGGAGCCCGGCAGTGAAATGTTGGACGAGAGCGTCGACGATTGGGACCTGGATTCTCTCGAGGCGACGGACGAGGAAGATACTGGCCTCGGCGACGACGACGAAGGAGACGACCCGGAACGCTACGACGACTGGGGGCCCATCCGCCGTCGTGGCGAGCGCAGTCGCGAGTCGGGCTGAGTGCGGCCTGACGGCAGCTCGCTGTCACTGCCCCAAGTCGTGACTCCGGGGGCCGGGCTCGCTCGCTACTGACCGCTTGGGGCCGTGCTCTGGATTGCGCGCACCGAGCCAGCCTTTGGACCGAAAGAAGAAGACGAGCCCGATGGCGGTGACGGCCATCACGCCTAGGGCGAAAGGATAGCCGTAGCGCCAGCGAAGCTCCGGCATGTTCCAGGCCGACTCCTGTGCGTCGAAGTTCATTCCGTACACGCCCGCGATGAACCCAAGCGGGATGAAGATGGTTGCGATGATGGTTAGGACCTTCATGACCTCGTTCATCCGCATGCTCACGTTCGACAGGTGGAGGTCCATCAAGCTCGAAGCGAGCTCACGGTTGGTGTCCAACGCTTCCATGAGCTGCACGGCGTGGTCCTGACAGTCCCGGAGGAATACGTGCGTGTCGTCGTGGGCATCACTGCCGTCGGCGCGCGCCATCGCACCGAGAACCTCGCGGGTCGGAGCGACCGCCCGCCTCAGAGCTCGGAGGTCGTGACGAATCGCGTGGAGCTCAGGCACGATATTGTCCGTCGCGGTCGCAAGGACCCTGACTTCGAGCTCTTCCAAGCGTTCGGTGTAGGTTTCCACGACTGGGTAGAACGTCTCGACGATGGAGTCCAACACCGTATAGGCGAGATAGGCCGCTCCCCGGCGACGAACTCTTCCTTTGCTAGTCCTGATCCGATCGCGCAACCCATCGAAGCAGTCGCCTTGCTTCTCTTGGATCGTGATCAGGAAGCCGTCCCCAACGAACATGCTGACTTGTTCTAGATCGAGATGTGGGCTCAGTGAGGGCATCCGAAGGACGATGAAGTCGGTGTCTCCATAGGCCTCGAATTTCGGCCGTTGGTGTAGGTTCACCACGTCTTCTAATGCCAACGCATGAAGACCGAAAATCTCACCGAGTTGCGAGAACGTCTCTGAATCGCCAATACCGTCGATATTGATCCAAGATACTCCGGTGCCTGCGTCGCGAAGCCTCTTCAGATCCGAAACGTGACCCACCGGGTACTCCTCCATCCGCTCCGAATTGTACCAGATGACGCGAATGACTGGAGGCGGGACACCAGGCGTCGGAGCAATGCTTCCCGGCGGCAGCCCAAGGGTCTGAGGTCGCCGCTTGCGCAAAGCCGCCCGCTTGTGCTTTCGGTGTGACTTCTTCGCGATGGGAGCCTCCGTTGCCGCTGCATCGACATCTGACGCGCCCGTCTGTCTCTTGTCAACATCGTCGCAGATCCGGCCGCGTGCGTGGAGCTCACTCTTTGGGCGCTTCGTCGTCGAGAAGGTCCGGGCCTTCCGCGGCCCGCTCCGACTCGACCTGCGCGTCGAGTCGCACATCGGGCGCGGTATCGCCCGGCTCCATACTTTCGACTGAGGGGCGTATCACCGGGGTCGAAGGGAGCCCGCGGTCCTGTGTGACGCGAACCTGATAGATCGGCTCGGGCATTTCGATCGCAGCGTCATCAAAGGCGGCTTTCACCACCCGGATCGCCTCGCTCAGAGCTTTGAAGTAGTCGGTATCGTCCTGGTCCACCCAAGCAAAGAAATGGATCGGAATGGTGGAATCTCCCAGACGCTCGAGAAGCCCGATCGGTGGCGGTTCGTCCAAAATCGCATCCATGGAAGCGAGCGCGTCCACCCCCACCTTCTGCGCCGCGGTCACCTCTTGGTCGACTCCGATATTTACTTCGAAGTCGAGCCTCCGTACTGGGTTTCGAGTGTAGTTGACGAGGACCGCCTTGAACACTTTCGAGTTTGGAATGCGGAGATGGTTCCCGGCGAGCGTGAGAAGCACCGTGGCCCTGGAGGTCAAGCGAACCACCTTGCCCTCGTCCCCATCGATTGAAACCAGGTCGTTGGGCTCGAAGGGATGCCTCATACTCAGAAGCAAACCCGCGAGGTAGTTTTCCAGGATGTCACGAAAGGCAAAGCCGACGGCAATACCAACGACACCGGCGGCTCCGAGAGCTGCACCAAACAGTGCCGTCGCGTCTAGCAGCTCCAACGCAAGCAGCACACCGCAACCAATCAAGACGATTCGCGCCAAATGACGGGCCGTGTCTCGTGCGAACCGGTTGTCGATCCAACGAAACAGCCAATCTCCCCTCGTGAGCAGACGCGCGATGACCCAGAAAATCCCGATCGTGACGAGCGCGACACCGAGCAATGGCAGAAGCTCGACTACGCGGTCTCCAAGCTGGGCGAGCTTGTCTCCTACGAGGTCGATTCTCTCGGTGGTGTCTTCCAACGCGTCTGCGAGCTCGTGCTCTTCACTTTTCGGTTGGGAGTAAGCGGTCCGCACGAACAGAGATCCGAGCGCGACCAATTGGCAGCCGATCCAGGAGAGCTCTCTTCGTGCGATCAGCTTCATCGAACGGTGTTCGAGCGGTGAAAAGGTTTCAAACTGTCTCCCGCCTCGCGCAGGCTCAAAAGGTCCTGCGGATTGCCTTGAGGAGAGCGACCCCCTCTGGTCCCATCTCTTTGGCGACGCGCTCGGCAACACCCTTCTGCTTTCCCTTGAACGGCGCGAGCTCTTCCGGCGTCGGATCGTAGATATCGTACCCGTACCGCGCGAGATTCTTCAACAAGATCGGCTCGATCTTTCGAACCTGTCCCCGGCCCCACACCGTCATGTCGTGGGAAATGGTAGTGATGATCTCTTGGATGTCCTTGGGGAGCGTGTCGAACCATTTCTTCGAATACGTGAGAAGTGCCGGCTGATAGCAATGGCGGCTGAGGAAGAGGTTCCGCTGCCCTTCCTGGAGCCCTTGATACCAACTGCCGGCCATGGCGAAAAGCGGCGTGTTGTCGAAACCGTCGACGACGCCGGTCTGAACGCTCATCAGCGTGTTGCCGTTGTCGATAGGGACAGGGGTTGCGCCAAACGCCTCGTAGGTCTCGACGTGAACCAGCGACTCCTGGGAACGGAACCGGATCCCTTTCATGTCGCTCGGCTTACGAATCTTCTGCCTGCTGAAATAGGACCGATATCCGTTCTCCGACCAAATGCCAAAGATCAGCCCGCGCTGGGAGAGAACTCTCTTGACCTGCTTGGTGACGTCGGGGTCGTCGAGCGCTTTGTCGGCACTCTCGAAGCTCTCGAACAGATACGGCGACTCGATGACGTTGACCTCGCGCACGATCGAGCTGAGACCACCGACGGAGCCGGCAAACGCTTGCATGCTTCCCATCTGAACCCGTCGCGCGAGCGAACGCTCATTCCCGCGTCCCAGCCTCAGCTTGACCTTGAGTCGCCCCTTGGTCCGTTCTTGCACCTCGGCTCTAAACCTCTGGAGTTGGTCGGCCCAGGGGCTTCCTTTGGGCGCCACGGTACCCACCTCCATGAGGAACTCCGGATCCTCGGCGATGGCGGGGCCTACGACGGCAAGAGATAGAGCGAGTAACGCTCCGACGAAGAAGAGAGATTTTCGCATTGAGAGTCTTTCTAGTCAGTTGGGCGGAGAAAATAAAGGGCCAACGGTTTCGTCGTGGATGACCTGCACTCAACCTTCTCGTTTCCGGCGAGCGAGTTCAGAGAGGTCATGGGCCCGCGCGCGCCTTGGTACGTCGACGCCTCCGAGCTTGAAATGCACGAGACCATTCCGCAATCCTGGGTTACTCTCCGATTCGGCCGTTGGTCGGAAGGTTGATTATGCGGAGATTGAGCGTTGGTGCGTTGGTCTTGACACTTGCTTGTGGGTCGTCTGACGCGACCCCCGCCGACCAGGTACGGGAGCGCATTGCCAGCCTCGCGCCTTCCGCGAATCTGGGGCACCGTGGCACAGGACTGACGCGAAAGGGACATCCGTTTCCCGAGAACTCGATTCTCTCTTACTTGGAGGCGATGGACCAGGGTGCGGACGGCATCGAGCTCGACGTGGAGATCACCAAGGATGGCGGCTTGATCGTCATGCACGACGACACGCTCGACCGAACGACGGACTGCACTGGCTGCGTCAGCGAGATGACGTTCGACCAGGTTCGAGCATGTCGACTCCTCGACGGCGAGGGGCAGCCGACGAACGAGCGACCACCAACGTTGGCGGAGGTCTATGCTGCCATCGATGGCGACGCGCTCATCAACGTCGAGCTGAAGGTGTTCGACGCGCCCTGTCTGACGGAGACGACCGGACCGGAGGAGCTCGTGCCACGGGTGCTCGAGGAAGTGACTCGAATTGGGGGTCAGAGCCGAACGCTATTCTCGTCGTTCGATGAGACCGCCGCGGAGCTCGTCAAGACGGGAGAGCCTGGGTACTACGCGGCGTTGTTGTCTCTAGAAGACAGGGCCGATCTGGTGGAAGAAGCGCTGTTGCTCGGCTTGGACGCGATACATCCCTTCCTCACGGTATCGGCGGACACGGTTCAAAGCGCCCTCGACCAAGGCCTGCAGTGCAACATATGGACGGTGGATTCCCGCGAGCTGATGCAGTTGCAGATCGACAAGGGTTCCACGGCGATCATCACC
The DNA here is from genome assembly GCA_049691835.1 of Polyangiales bacterium. GTDB lineage: Bacteria > Myxococcota_A > Polyangia > Polyangiales > Houyiibacteriaceae > SG8-38. Next base: position 2,271 of record JBAVOF010000681.1, on the reverse strand, counting down.
GATGAACCCTCCGTCTTGGCGGAGTTGCTCGCACGCTAGGCAGCAAGCCAGGTCGCGGTTTCCGCCCAGAGGCGAGCCGCGACCTGCGCGTCTTCGGCATCCTTGCTAGGCCGTGCGGGCCGGCAGTCCCGGTAGTAGCGCCCCCCATCCAGTCCCGGCTGCGTCGCACAGTAAACCTGGGTTCGAGCGCCTGCCGCCGGCGTCTTGAGCAAGCGTGCTTCGAGAGGCGACAGGGCCGTGCGAACGTTCTCGATCCATCCGGTCCCAGCGAGACCTTTGTCTGCGACCTTGGTGAAGACCGAACCAGGGTGAAGGCAATATGCCTGTACATGAGCGTTCTCGGAGTATCGGCGCTGCAACTCGGTAGTCAGATGGATCAGCGCGAGCTTCGAGTTGCCATATGCCCTCCACGAACTGTAGCGACGCGTTCTTCCGAACAGGTCATCGTTTGACCCCTTGTGATGAAGGTGAGAACCGACGTTTACGACTCGGGCATCCCCGCTAACCCGCCCCGCCGCCTCGAGCAAGGGACGTAAGAGGTGGGTGAGGTGCGCCGTGCCGAGGTAGTTGGTGCGCCAGTGAACCTCGAACCCGTCCTCACTGAGATGCGGCTCCTTCCAACGCGACAGGAGATCCAAGTGAATCCCAGCGTTGTTGACCAGCACATCGAGCGTTTCTCCGTGAGTGCCGACGAACCATCGAACGAACTCAACCACCGAGCCCCTCTGGGAAATGTCGAGCGAATGTGCGTGGATGCGGCGACGCGAATCCGCGTCGTCAAGACGCTCGCGGATTGCATTGGCCGTGATTTCGGAGTTCGAACGGCTCGTTACGACGACCGTGGCGCCCCACGATACGAGGGTCACGGCCGTTTCAAAACCGAGAGAACCCGGGCTCGCTCCAGTGACGATGATGGTCTTGCCTGCGAGCGAGGCCGGCGTTTTTCGACGTTTGCGCATGAGCGTCGACTTAGCACAGGAGAGTCGGCCAAGGCTTCGCCGCTTCCAGTTCGAGCGCGAGCTCCAAGAGCGCTCGGTCTTCACCAATCCGCGAGGCGAACTGCACGCCTAAGGGGAGCCCTGCCTTGCTCCGACTGAGCGGAAGTGAAACGGCAGGACCACCCGACACGTTCTGAACTGGCGTAAACGGGATGAACCACTTCAGGCGCTCTAGTGCGGTTTCGAACGGGATCTCAGGCCCAATGTAGCCGTGCTCGGGCGGCGGCATGGCGACTGTGGGGTTCATGAGGACGTCGTACCGTTCGAAGGCGCGAGCGTAGCGACGCTCGAACTTCCTCAGGCGCCAGACTGCCGAGGGCACCTCGCGCGCATGGTGCTTGCAATACTGCGCAAGCCCCTCGGTGAACGCCTCGACCTTGGTTCTGTCGAACCCGGGGTGAACGAGCCGCTTGCCAAACCGAGTGATCACGAAAGCCATGGTGGCCCAGAGCAGAAAGAAGTCCTCGTGGAAGCCCTCGCCGAATGGAGGCGGAACGCGTTCGACCGAGTGACCGAGGCTCTCGCAGAGCTTGGCAGCATCGTCCGCCGCAGCGACGCATTCAGGATGTGCCGGCGAATGCTCACCGATCTCGGAGAAGAAGCCGATTCGCAAACGCCTACCGGGCTGGGTCACCAAGCCGACCTCCGGTAGCCTCGGATTGTGGTGGTACTTTTCCGCTGCGTGATAGAAAGTCGCGGTGTCCCGGACGGACCGGCTCAGGATACCCTGGTGTAGGATTTTCACCGGAAGCAACTCCGAGCCCTCGATGTCTGCGAGCCGTCCCCTGGACGGCTTGAGCCCAACCAGCCCACAGCAGGACGCTGGGATGCGAATGGAGCCTCCGCCGTCATTGGCGTGGGCGATCGGCACGACACCAGCCGCAACGAGCGCCGCCGAGCCGCCCGAGGAACCGCCGGTCGAGAAACCGTGCCGCCAAGGATTGTGCGTCGGCCCGTGAAGGAGCGATTCGGTGGTCCCGGTCAGCCCAAACTCCGGTGTCGTGGTCTTTCCGAGGTTGATGAAACCGAGCGATAGGAACTGGTGGACGAACGCCGAGCTCTCCGTGGCAGGTTCTCTCGGAACCCCGCGCGAACCGAACAATACCGGGGAACCGGCGACTGCATCGATGTCCTTGATGAACGTCGGTACGCCAGCAAAGACGCCCACGTGCGGGGCGCCCGCGTCCCGACGCGCAGAATCAAACAGCGGGGTCGCAATCGCGTTGAGCGACGGGTTCACCAGCTCCGCCCGCGCAATCGCCGCCTCCACAGC
>JBAVOF010000680.1:0-5369 GCA_049691835.1 Polyangiales bacterium | reverse complement strand
CTTGATCGCTTCGGCCTGATTGCTCGATCGCTCGAGGTAAAGCATTCCGGCTTGCCGAAACAAGTCGGCCTTCTGGCTTGACGCCTGAAGTAGATCGGCCTTCCTCAAGATGGATCGGATCATGTCCGACCATCGCTTCTGCTCCTCGAACTTCGCGATGGCATCGTCGAGCTTCTCGAGCTCAGCGGCCTCGGTCGCGGTCAACTCCCGAACCTCATCCCCCGATTGTTGTTCAGACATCTTGCCTCAGCCCCCTTACGGCGATTCGGTCCTCAATTCCGCGAGACGGTCGCGAGCAGCTTTCACGTAGTGTTCTGGTGCATCCGCGCCCGCCATCATGACGTACTTGTCGAGGTAGCGTTTCGCCTCCTCGTCGTTACCCTGAAGTGCGTACGTCCAACCGAGCGAAAACAGCGCGTCCGGCATTCCCGGCACGATTCCCAGCGCCGCTTGGAACTGCGCGATCGCCTCGTCGTACTTGCGTTGCTGCTGATATACGGTGCCGAGCAAGTGATGGATGTTCGCTTCTTCTTCGGTCGCGGGCATCGCTACCTTGAACGCTTCGTTCAAAACCTGCGCAGCCTGGTCGGGGTAACGGAGATCAGCGTACAAGCGGCCGAGCGCCGAGTACGATGGGAGAAACCGCGGGCCAGTCTTGATCGCGTCGGTGTACTGGTAGAGCGCGTTCTGTGGATCTTCGAGCTCCTCGCTGCACCGGCCGAGCTTGAAGTGGGCCTTGAACAGCGTCGGGTCGAGCTCCAGCGCCTTGGCGAGCGCGACCTTGGCGCCCTTCCAATCCTGCAACTCCATCAATACGCTGCCGAGCTTCTCGTGGTACCCGGCCATGTCCGGCTTCGCCACGATGGCCCGCTCGAGAGCCTCGCGTGCCGCCGAGAACGACCGCAACTCGACCTGCACGATCGCGAGGTTGAAGTACGCCTGGTGATTGGTCGGATCCAGTGCCGCCGCCTTTTCCAGACTCTCCGCCGCTTCGGTGAACCGCTTCATCTGTGCGAGCTCGACCCCTGCGTTCATCTCGTTCATCGACTCCACGCGGGCCCGAGAACAGTTGCCGCCCATCAGGATTAGTCCCACCACCAATATGCCGAACGTCTGAGCTCGCATGCTCGCCCCCTACGCTTAGAAATTCACAAGCACTTCAATCCTACAGCATTTGTCGTGCAGCCAACAATAGCAAACACAGGTCTTTTTCGGCCGTTTGACGCTTTTTGGCCAGTTTCAGACCAAACCGAGCACCCTGAACGCAGGAACAGCGACCGCAAAGCAGGGAGATCCTCCTGGAATCCCGCGTTATCCCCGGGACGCCCGAAGGTCACTGGCCAGCGGCGTCTAGCAGGAACGGATAGTTGACGACGACCACGCCGCCCCCGTCAGGCGCCGGGAAAGTCCATCTGCGAACCGCACGAACGATGCAGCTTTCGACCGCCTCGTTCCGCAAGCTCGAGGTATCCACCATGGCCGACTGCACCGAGCCGGTTGGCGAAATGACGAACTTGGTCGTCACGCGACCCTGTAGGTCGGGTCGGGCATTGAGCTGCTGCTCGTAGCAGAACTTCACCTCGTTGATGTGGCGATGCACCACGCGCCGGATGACTTCCTTCGAAAGCGAGCCCCGCACCTCGGCGCTGCCGCTCCGCACTTCGGGCACGCCCCCCGAACGCCCGCGGAAGCCGCCAACGCCTCGACCATAGCCGCCTTCTCCATCGCCTCGGCCGCCACCGCGACCGATCGTACCGAAGTTGCCCATGCCGATCGTGCCCTGCCCAAGACCGCCGCCACCACGACCGGTACCGCGCAGCCCGAGCCCGCCAAAGCCGAAGTTCTGGCCAATGTCATTGCCGGTCATTGCGCCGAGCGCGCTGTTCGGATCGTTGCCCAGAGCGAAGTCCGCGCCATACGGCGACGTGGGCGCGTTGAACGAACCCTGCATCGACGCCAGCGTGCCGATGATTCCGGCGGTCCGAGCCTCTTGCTCCGCTTGCTCGCGAGCCATGACCGGGTCCGGATTGTCTTTGGGCCCCTGAATGCCGTACTTGTTCCTGGTCTTCTCGGCCTTCTCGTCGCCCATTTGGCCTTGTTCGCCCTCGTGCGCCTTGCCCGTGCCGCCGCCCGACGAATCGGAACCGTTGAGCCACTCGGGCTCCGGTTCCTCGAGCTCTTCGGGCTCCATGAGGAACTGGATCAATCGAGAGTCCGTGCTGAGCAAGTCCGACGAGAGCCCCCGCGGTCGGGGCGGCTGGAAATAGAACATCGTCAGCACCAGGCTCGCGAAGAGCGCCGCACCGGCAACGTAGATCATGGGGCGGACGTCGATCTTCGCGTGACCGGCAACCTTCTTGCCGGCCTTCACGTCTTTGATGATGAAGGTGAAGTTGCGGTGCTTCATCCGAACGGAGCCGCCTTCGGGCACCGGAAACTCCATCGCTCCAGCGAATGCCGAGCTGGGTCGAAAATCGCCCTGACCGCGCATGAGATCAAACGATCGCGTCTGATCGCCAATCGTGGCCTCGCCTTTGGCTCCCGCGGGAACGATCGCCGCAACACCAGCGCCCTGCGCGATGCACAGCGGCATTCGCTCTACGCCGATCGCGTCCTGGCCGAGCACGTAGTCGACGCTCTCGCCGTTCGGCTCGCCGACGTAGTAATCGCGAGCCGGCATCAGGTAGTCCACGTTCAAGACGTTGCGGTCGCCCCAGATGACCGACACTTCGATAGCGCGCTCGTTGGTCTCGATCTCGTGCGTCGGCACGGGCGGTGCCGTTGCAACCAGGCCGTACTCGGGCCCTTCCTCTTGGGAGACGTTCGCGAACGGCGTTCGCGACTGCCGTCTGGCGCCAACCTCGAACGGGTTGAACTTGGGGCCCGACTCGTCTTTCTTCTCGCTGGTCGCAGGCACGGCTTTCGCGCGTGGTTCGGACTGCTCATCGAGCATCGCGTTCATCGCGCCTTCGTCCACGACCGGCGTCGAACGACCGATGCCTGCCGCCATCGCAACCGGCGGCCTGGAGGCCACGGCCACCGTCCCAGTGATGATGTCGATGTGCAGCCGCTTGTTGCCGACCTGCACTTGATCTCCGGTTTGGAGCTTCCGCTTGTTGATCTTCTCGCCATTGACGAGCGTGCCCGACGCGGATCCGAGGTCGATGATGAACACCTCCCCGGGCGCGGTCACCTCGATGACCGCATGCATGCGGCTGACCTTGTCATCATCGAGACGAATGTCACTCGTCTGAAGACGACCGATCTTGATGATCTCTTGGCTCAGCGTCTCTGTGCTGAGCAACGCGTCTCCGTCGTAGACAGAAAACGCGACCGACGTATTGTGGCTCGACTCACTCACCCGAATCCCCCACTACAAATCTTCCACAGATTTCAGCATCTCGGGAATAAAATGCTCTCGTATCTGAATCAGAGAGGCTCGCCGACCGCGGCGACGCACAATCAATTGCTCGCCATCGGGCCGCACCAAGTCGCCCGTGACCAGGTCGTCCTCGAAGTCGTAGGTGGTTTCCGGAGCAGGTGCCCCCTGCGCCTGAACCTCGAGCGCGAAGATCGAGAGCGCTGAGAATAGTGCAGTGAAAACAAGTGCTTGCGAGATGAACTTCGACATCGTTTGCCTCATGATTCGTCCTTAGCCCGTAACCTGCATCGCCTCGACCGAGATATCGATGTTCTGTAGTCGCCCTGGTCGACACTTCGGCGCCCCACGCGTCTTGCTCGGCTTGTCCGCGCACCGGTTACTCACGTCCTCGACGCTGGAACGGAATTCCGGCGTCTTGCCAGCCTGCTTCAAGAACTCGCTGAAGTAGCCCTTGGCCTTCTTCAGATCATCGACCGAGCCCGACATGTAGTCTTGATAAAGCACCCCGAGATTGAAGTACGCCTCGGGGCGCCTCGCATCGAGTTGCTTCGCGCGTTGGTATTGCACCTCCGCCTCCGAAAAACGCTCAAGACCCCGGAGCGCGGTGCCGAGCCCTATGATCGCATCGTAGTTGTTCGGTTGGAGCTCTACTGCGCGAGCGAACGCCTTCCGTCCGTCCTCGTAACCACGGAACGAGATCGTGACCTCTCCGAAATTCATCTGTGCCTCGAAAAGATCGGGATCGAGCGTGATAGCCTTCTGAAAGAATCGAAGTGCCGAGATCACATCGCCCTTGTACACCTTGATCAGGCCCCAGGTGTTGTAGATGGGTGCGTAGCTGGCATCGAGCATCTGCGCCTGCCGACAGACGACCTCCGCGAGGTCGAGCTCTGCAGCATTGCCTTGACGCCCGCGATCATAGTGAAGGAGCGCCATTTGGTTGAACGCCGCCAGATAGTCGGACTCGATGGCGAGTGCTCGGCGAAGGTTCTTGAGCGCCTCGTCGCTTTGGCCCTGCGCCCGCTGCACGATCGCCAAGTTCGTATACCCAGACGTGCACTGTGGGTCGTCCTTGATCGACTGTTCGAACGCGGACTTGGCCTGGGAAACCCGGCCGCCCTCCAGATCGCGGAGCCCCAGCGCGACACGCGCCTTGCAGAACTTCGAGTCGATCTTGAGCGCCGCTTCGTAATGGGCGAAAGCGCCGTCATCGCCGCAGCGCGAGAGCGCAAGCCCAGCCATGTAGTGCGCCTCGGCGAAGCCGCCCCCTTGGGCGTCGGCCGCGCTCTCGAAGGACTTCTCTGACGAGCTGCATTTGGACGGAGTCCAGCCACTCTTCTCGTTGACCTCGAACTCGTCTAGTGCGGACTCCCACTTCCCGTGGGCCTTCTTGCTGACGACATTGCCGTCGGCGGTCGTAATCGCTTCGCCCCCAGCGGTGCGTGCGACGTCCGCAGATGGAACGGATCCCTGATTCGAGCTCGTGCTCTCGCTACCGCAACCCACAACGAGCGCGATGGCAATGAACGCTATCTTGTGGTTCGTCATCACGGTCCCTCCCTCTCGGCAACCGCATCTTTGGTATTGAGTGCCGGCTCATTGATAGCCCCGAGGTCCACTGCGCCCGGGTCTCCAACGGTGGCCTGAACGTAGTTCGGCTCGCCTCGTAGCTCGGCGGCCACGGGGTACTTCGCCGGGTTGAGCCCGTTGAGCTCCTGCTCACAGGAGCGCGACCACCTATTGAACCAGCGAACCTGCGTTGCGGTCTTCAAGCAAAACTCGAACTTGTCGATCGCCTGCCGTTGGAGAGGCTCGGAAACACCGTCGAGGGCTCCGACGTAGATGTCGTACAACTCCGGATCCCTCTCGATCTCCTTCGGGACCGGGGCGTCGCGGAACTCATCCACGAAGCTTCGGTACATCTCGCCGGTTCGCGAGGCCGCCGCGATCTGCCAGGGCGCCGACTTCATCTCGGTCCCATCGACTT
>JBAVOF010000679.1:0-8533 GCA_049691835.1 Polyangiales bacterium | reverse complement strand
GCCTTGGCTTCTGCGGGGCGCCCCGCGAGCGCCAGGAGGCGGATCAGCTGGGCGCGGGCCTCCTCGTTGAGCGGATCGATCCGAACGAGCTCGCGCGCATGTGGCAGCGCGTCAGTCGGGGTCGCTTCCAGACGCTCGATCAGTGTTTGGAGGATCCTGGCGTGCAGCTTCCGCGCGTGCTCACGCTCCGCTGCACACCATGCCGAGAACTCGTCGAAGTCGATAAGGTCGAGGCCTTCTAGCAGCTCGCCATGGAACACGGATTCGAGGTTGCATAGGCGCTCCACGGAGAGGGACTCCATGCCGGGTGCAAGCTCACTGCGAATCCAGTTCCAGTCGAGCGCGGTAGCACTTAGCCGAAGCTGCACGCTCTCGCGGTCAGCAACTAGCAAGCGCTCGGAGTCGAAGTCCACCAGGGGTCGGATCTTCGAGAGGCTCCATCGCAATGCCCCGCGCGGATCGTCGGCGACGTCCCACAGGAGCGCGCAAAGCCGGTCGCGCCGGTGCGCGCGGCCCGTGATCGCGAGGTACGCCAGAAGGCCGCGCGTCTTTTTCGACTGCGGGAGACGGACGGGCATCCCGTCCCGCCGGACGGAGAGCGGTCCCAGAACTTGGACCTGAAGCGCGGCGACGCTCACCCCAAAAGCCTGCCCGCGGCTGCCTGTCTAGTCAAACCCCGGATCTGCTTCAGTTCCAACCACCCTCATGTTACTTTCGTCGCGTGGAATGGGTCGTCGTCGAGCGTGAATTCCCTGAGCCGCTGACGCCCGACGACGTTCGACGACGCGAAGCCGAAGGCGAGTGCTTCGACCTCTACCGGGTGAAAGCCATCCGGAGCTACCTGATGCCGGACGGGATGCGGCTCGTGTGCGTTTTTCAAGCGCCAGACGCCGAAGCGGTTCGCGCAGTCCTCAAAGCGAACCAGTCGCCACAGGGCACCGTCTGGACCTGTACCGTTCACACCCCGTGATTTCGCGCACTTAGCGAAAAGAGTCGCGCCTTCGTTTTTTCCACGCTCCCTCACACGCTCCCTCACACGGGGCGTTCGTAGGTTGATTCGTGTGGACGGGAACGATTCTCGCCACGTCAACCCAAACCAACGAGGAAGTCATGGAAACCAACACAGCGACTGAGACCAGACAGAGCAAGGCCAAGCCCCGCGGCGAGAAGCCTCCCCTGAACGGGGTGGACGTGCCCACCTTGTTCGCGACCATCAACGCGGTCGCGCAGCAACCGGAGCTCGCACAGTTCCAGTTCCGCGCTTCCAACCAGTGGATCAAGGGCACGCACAGCCGAAGCCGAATGGAGGGATACAGCGGTGCTGGTGGCGAGCACGCTCAGACCGGAGACTTCGTCTACGAGGGCGACCACCCGCCGGTTCTGTGCGGTAAGGGAAACGCTCCAACCCCGGTCGAGTTTCTGCTGCATGCATTGGCTGCCTGCATCACTGCCGGCATCGGTAACGTGGCCGCCGCGCGCGGTATCTCGCTCGAGTCCGTGGAGTCGCATGTGGAGGGCGATATCGACCTGCAGGGCCTCCTCGGAATCTCCGATGCGGTCCGCAACGGCTATCAGGGGATTCGCCTGAGCTTCAAGGTCAAGGGTGATGCCGACGCCGAGGCGCTTCGCAAGGTGGTGGCCCAGTCTACGGCTCGCTCCGCGGTCTACGACGTGCTCACCAACGGAGTTCCCGTGTCGATCGAAGTGGACGCCGACTGATGGCTCTGCGGACGGAGCATGCCGACCGGTCTGACTTCTGCAGACCGGTCGGCGGACCCCGCCGAGGGAAAGGAACCAGTCATGAGGAGAACAGACACGATCATCATCGGAGGCGGCCAGGCAGGTCTGGCGATGAGCCGGTGTCTGGCCGATGAGGGCATCGAGCACGTCGTGCTCGAACGAGGCCGTGTGGCAGAACGATGGAAAAGCGAGCGATGGAACTCGCTCCGACTGCTGAGCCCCAGGTGGCACACTCGCCTCCCCGGCTGCGCATATCACGGCCCGGATCCGGACGGTTTCATGACGATGCCGGAGATCATCTCGTACCTCGAACGCTACGCGAGATCGTTCGGCGCTCCCATACACGATGAAACCAACGTGTTGGGGGTCGAGCGATCCGACGACGGCTACCGGGTGAGGACGGATCGAGGCAGCTGGAACGCCCCCAGCGTCGTCATCGCGACTGGACACTGTGACGTACCGTTCGTGCCAAGGGCAGCAATGGGGCTCTCCAAGCAAGTGCATCAATTGGTGCCGTCGCAATACAAGCAAGCCGATCAGCTGCCGGACGGAGGCGTGTTAGTCGTCGGCGCATCCGCCTCCGGGATCCAGCTCGCCCAGGAGATCCATCGCTCCGGCAGACCGGTGACTCTGGCGGTGGGCCGCCATATCCGTATGCCGAGGCGGTACCGCGGCAGAGACATCGCCTGGTGGCTCGAGGCGAGCGGGATCCTCGGCGAGCGAGCGGAGCACGCCTTCGATCTCGCATCGGCGCGTCGGCAACCGTCACTGCAGCTCGTTGGTACACCCGACCACCGAACCATCGATCTCGGTGTTCTGCAGGAGGAAGGGATACGCCTCATGGGACGGATCGACGCAGCGAGTGGAGCCCGCGTGCGATTGCGCGATGACCTCGCTTCCAACATCCATTCGGCCGAGCGGAAGCTCGACCGGGTTCTCGGCCGGATCGACGCCTTCGTCGAGGAGACGCGCATGGAGGCCTCTGCTCCGGACCGGCGCCCACCGATCGAGGTGCGCAGCGCGCCCGGTGAGCTCGACCTACGAGCCGCCGGCATCGCGAGCGTCCTGTGGGCCACGGGGTTTCGCCGCAACTATCGGTGGTTGAACGTGCCGGTGCTCGACGCTCGCGGGGAGATCATCCACGACGGGGGGGTCACGCCCGCCGCTGGCCTCTACGCCCTCGGACTCAATTTTCAGCGCACTCGCAAGTCGAGCTTCATCGATGGCGTCGGAGATGACGCCCGCATCGTCGCCGAACACATCGCGCGACGTTTTCAACATTCGTCCATCGCTGCCTAGGAGCGACCGCCATGACATCTCAATCCACAAACCACGTCTATGATGCCGTCATCGTGGGAGCCCGATGCGCCGGCGCAGCGACCGGGATGCTCCTCGCATCCGCGGGCTTGCGCGTCCTCGTATTCGACAAGGCAGCGTACGGGACGGACACTCTCTCGACCCACGCGCTGATGCGTCCAGCCGTGCTACTGCTTCATCGCTGGGGTTTGCTCGGCAGGCTCGAGCAGGCTGGAACCCCTCGCATCAAAAGGACTACGTTCAGCTACGCCGATGGTTCGGGTGACCGGGAGATTGCCGTAGACATCAAGCCACGGCACGGCATCGGCGCGCTCTATGCCCCGCGACGGACCGTCCTCGACCGTATTCTGGTAGATGCGGCCCGCGAAGCTGGCGCCGAGGTTCGCCACGGTGTGCAGATGATCGATTTGGTTCGGTCGGCTGACGGGACTGTGCGTGGCGTCAGGATACGCGAAGCCGATGCTACGGTCCGCGAGGTCCACGCCGGTATCGTGATCGGGGCCGACGGACGTCGCTCCCAGGTTGCCCGCCTCGTCGGTTCGGCCCCGTACGTCCATGGCCGGCACATGACGAGCTGCGCGTACGGCTACTTTCGCGATTTGCCCGTCGACGGCAATCGCTGGTACTACCGTCCTGGGATGGGAGCCGGGGTGATCCCTACCAACGATCGAGAAACCCTGGTTTTCGCCTCCGTGGCACGTGATTTCGCGGCAGGCACAGCGGCGGATCGGAGCCGCGCGTTTTATCAGGTCGTGCGGGATACAGCACCGGATATCGGAAACCGGCTCTCGGGTGCCCAGCTCTCCGGGAAGCTCTACTTCTTCGCAGGGATGCGCGGGCATGTTCGCCAACCCTGGGGGGAGGGCTGGGCGCTCGTTGGGGATGCGGGATACATGACCGACCCGATCACGGCGCACGGTATTACAAACGCCCTTCGCGACAGCGAGCTGCTCGCGTCAGCCATCGTCGATGGAAGGAGTCTTTCGGAGTATCAGGCTGCACGCGACGATCTGTCTCTCGAGTTTTTCGAAATCTCAGACCGAGTCGCATCGTTCGACTGGGACATCTCAACCGTGCAGCAGTACCACAAGAGCATGAGCGACGAAATGGGCCGAGAGGAGACCACGCTACTCGCCCTGACCGCGCCCCCGTCCATGTCAGCGTCAACCCCAGTGCCAGTGTCGGCGTTAGCGCCAGTGCCAGTGCCAGCGCTGGCGTGAGTGACAACGTCGAAGCCGTGCTGGCGTGAGGAACGCAGAATTTTCGCCCTGACAGCTCCAAAAGTAGCGGGACGCGGTACCTGCGGACACCTCACTTCGTCGCAATTGCGGCGTCGTCAGTCTCGTGGTGTTCCAGGTTTCGACGTTGGCGCGTTTGTTGCTTAGCTTCCCTCCACGCAACGTGCCCGCGCAGAGGCGCAGCGCTCAAAGGGGAAGACAAAATGACGCTAATTAGAAGAACGGGCCGTGACCCCATGCCGGGATTCGGGGCTTTGCAGGAAACAGTTCGTGACATGTTGGCCAATTGGCCATTTGGTGAGCGGGAAGCATTGTCGATCGCCGACTGGACTCCTTCTTGCAACGTCTCCGAGACTCCGGAGGAGTACCGGATCGATGCTGAGTTGCCCGGCGTCAACAAAGACGACGTCGCGCTGAACGTCGAGAACCGCGTGCTGACGCTTCGTGGTGAACGGCGGGAGAAAAAGGAAGAAAAGGACAAGAAGTTCCATCGTGTGGAGAGCACGTATGGGAGCTTCATGCGGAGTTTCACGCTCCCCGAGGACGCGGACGGGGACAAGGTCGCCGCCGACTACAAGGACGGCCTGCTGAGCGTGCGAATTCCTCGCACGGCGCCAAAGGAATCGAAGGCGCGAACGATCAAGATCAACGCCTAATCGAGACGATGATCGATGCCCTACACCCAGCTCCGGCTCGCCGGTGCGGCTCGTCGGTTCGGGTTGTCACGCTTGGAGGCGCCGCCAGGAGTGAGGATCCGGTGCTAAGATGCCAGGCCCTGGTGGTTGAACGACATGGAACCGAGTGAGCAACGTCATCGCATGGTGGAACGTCACGTGGCAGCACGGGGCGTCCGTGATTGTGCAGTGCTCGACGCGATGCGCTCCGTCCCACGCGAAGCTTTTCTGCCTGCGGACCTAGCAGAGTTCGCCTACGAAGACACCCCCCTGCCCATCGATGAAGGCCAGACGATCTCGCAGCCCTTCATCGTGGCTGCGATGGTAGAGGCGTTGATGCTTGGGCCAGGCGATCGGGTGCTGGAGATTGGCACCGGCTCGGGCTACGCCGCCGCGGTGCTCGGTGAAGTCGCCGCCGAGGTCTACACGATCGAGCGCCATCGCGCGCTTGCGGACCAGGCCGAGCGACGGCTCCGCGAGCTCGATTATCGCAACGTGCACGTCCTGTGCGGAGACGGAACTCTGGGATGGCCCGAACACGCGCCGTTCGATGCGATCCTCGTTTCGGCGGGCGGTCCAGCGGTTCCACGTGTTTTGCTCGAGCAGCTCGCGCTCGGCGGTCGAATCGTGGTCCCCGTCGGACCAGACGTCCGTGACCAGCGCTTGCTCCGCGTGACCAAGGAGACGGATGGGAGCACCCACACCGAGGATCTTGGCGGTGTTCGTTTCGTCCCGCTCATCGGAAAGGGGGGCTTTCCGGAGAGCGCGGAGGTTCCGACAGCACGGCGCGTTCCGAGCCCAGAGGTTTCGATCGCGCATTTGATTCGAGAGACCTGCCAGCCGATCTCCGGTATCGACGAAGCCGAGCTTGGTCCATTGCTCGAGCAGATCGGCGATGCTCGCGTCGTACTTCTCGGCGAGGCTACGCATGGCACCTCCGAGTTCTATCGCATGAGAACCCGCATCACCACCGAGCTCGTGATGCGTCGCGGCTTCAACATCGTCGCCATCGAGGGGGACTGGCCCGACGCCGCGCGCGTCGATTACCACGTTCGCGCACTGGACTTTCCCCGCCGCGAAATCCAGACGTTCACTCGCTTCCCGACATGGATGTGGCGCAATCAAGAGGTTCTCGAGTTGATCGCCTGGCTGAAGTCCCACAATGAGCTGATCGAAGACGCCGATCGGCGGGTAGGGTTTCACGGCCTCGATCTCTATAGCTTGTACAAATCCCTCGATGAAGTGCTTCACTATCTGAACGAAGTCGATCCGAACGCCGCGCGAATCGCGCGCGAACGATACGCATGTCTTTCGCCCTGGGAGCATGACCCGGCGCTCTACGGACGGGCGGCGCTCAGCGAAGGCTATGCCAAGTGCGAGCGACCTGTCGTTGCGGTTCTTCGCGACCTGCTGCAACGGGAGCTCGACTATGCGAGAGCCGGTGGCGATCGATTCTTCGATGCGGCATCGAACGCGCACTTGGTGGCTGCCGCCGAGCAGTACTATCGCGTGATGTACTACGGTGGTCCGGCATCATGGAATCTTCGCGACCAACACATGTTCGACACCCTGGAGCGACTGCTCGCGTTTCGCGGGCCCAACGCGAAAGCCGTCGTCTGGGCGCACAACTCTCACGTCGGCGACGCCCGTGCGACCGAGATGGGCGCCGCCCGGGGTGAGCACAACATCGGGCAGTTGTGCCGCCAGGCCTTCGGTGATGCGGCGTTTTCGATCGGGTTCGGCACCCACACCGGAACCGTGGCAGCCGCGACGGATTGGGATGGCCCGATGCAGATCAAGAAGGTGAGACCCTCTCATCCCACCAGCTACGAGCGCTTGTGCCACGATAGCGGCGTCCCTGCGTTTCTGCTTGCGCTCCGCTATCCGGCGCGTGAATCGGTCCGTGAGGAGCTGGCCGCTCCGCGCTTGGAGCGGGCGATCGGCGTCATTTACCGTCCGGAAACCGAGCTTCAAAGCCACTATTTCCAAGCGGCGTTGCCGTGGCAGTTCGACGCCTACGCCTGGTTCGATGAAACCCGGGCAGTGGGCGCGCTAGGGGTCGAGGCCGCGCGCGCCGAATTTCCGCATCTCTACGGTTGAGGGAAGAGGTGTGGAGGTTCGTAACCCGGCTAGGGGCTCGGAAGCAGGGTCGTGCGCTCATAGGACATCTTGAAGCGCAAAGGGGCCGGAAGCCGCTCGGCGCTGATGGTCGTATGAATTGTCAGTCGCTCCTCGTCTTGGCTGAGCACGAAACGGTTTCGTGAGACGCTACGCTCACCCTCGAAGCGCTGGTAGAGCGTCCCCTGCGCGTCGATTCCATGGCTGACTTGGAAAACGTCGCCATCGCTCGGGTGGCGCCAGGTGATGGGCGTTCCGTCCGCGGGCGCCGACACCGCAGGTTGGCCCGGTCGATCGATGCGGATCTGCCCCTTCTCGAGGACTATGATGACCGTCTTCGATGGAAGGTTCGGCGCGCGCAGACGGCGACGAGCGATGCCCCGAATCAAGAAGCTCATCTGGTCGACCACCCCATCGATGGCTCGGTCCAATGCCGCGATCTCAGCGTCGCCGCCGACGTAGCGGTACGTACCAGCAAACCGTTGGATCGCCAGGTCATCGGCCTTCGCCGCCGCAATGGCAAGCCCAAGAGCCAAACCTAGCCCCAGCGCACCTAAGGCCACTGTGGCCATCGATGAGAATCGATGACGGTTCATGTGGGCTCGTTGCGCAACACGACAACGCCCTCCCAGGGGCGCAGCACATGCCGTGCCTTGGCTGCCTTCGGCGTGTCCTGCAGGTTCGAATAGAGGCGGGACTCGGCACGTCGCGGAAGATGCCGCAGATCGAGCGACACCTCCCGCTTCGAAAAGTTGAGGAAGACCTCGGCGATCTCCTGCCGATCGGCGTCCTCGTAGTGCCTACGATAGGCGAAGATCTTGTTGTCATCCGCAGGGGGATCGGTGATCTCGAGGCTTCCAGCGCAAAGGGAGAGGCTCAGAGCGCGCAGTCGAAGCATTCGCCGATAGGACGCCAGCACCGAGGCTGGATCCTCCCGCTGCAGGGCGACATTCATGATCGAGCTTTGTGGGTGCAGAGGCAGCCAAGGCTCAGGCGCGTCGGGTGGCGCGAATCCGGCGTGCTTTCCCCCATGCCATGGCATGGGGCTCCGACATTCGTCCCGGTTGGTGAGGATGCCTCGCCGCCGCAACGCGGGCAGCATGAGCTTCGGAATGAAACGGAACCGGTTCGCAAGCGGATCCTGCGCCGTCTCCCGCGGCATCTCGTGGTGCGGAAGGCCAAGCTCGTCGCCGTAGTAGATGAACGGCACACCGCGAACCGTCATCTGGAACGTCGCGAGCAGCCTGGCCCGAGCCACGTCGTTGCCGAGTCGTTCCATCTGGCGTGGTCGGTCGTGGTTGCCGAAGACGTAGGTCGGATGCAAAGGCTCGGGAAAGGCCAACTCGAATTCAGCGACGAGATCGCGAAACGCCCCGGCTCGGAACGGGGTGCGAAGGCTCTTGAAGAGAAAGACGAGGTTCAGGCCCTCCCCCGAAGGGCCACAGT
>JBAVOF010000678.1:0-3806 GCA_049691835.1 Polyangiales bacterium | reverse complement strand
CTCTCGCACATGACCGCGTCATAGGTGTCGCAGTCGAGGGCGCAGACTTGGAACTTCCCTTCGCAGATGCCCTCGTAGTAGCTCCGGAGCGGGACCGAATCGTCGAGGACCTGCTCGATGAAGTCCTTGTACGTGACCGTACCGCCCGAGGTCTCGATTTCGCTGCCGGACCAAGTCGCGGTCGAGGGGTCGTTTAGAAACGCAGCGATGAAGTCGATCTCGGAGTTGCCCACGTCTTCGAGGCCGGTGACGGTGAGGCAGTGGCTGTTGTTGGTGTTTCGGTAGTAGGGCATGTAGTAGGCGAGGTTGTCGAGATCGTCCAAGCGCAAGCGGAGCGCTTCGAGGTCCTCGGAGGCAAGCCGGTAGATCTCGGTGCGGCCGGCGCCCGTGTGGACCGAACTCTCCGGTTGCGAGAAGATCGGGAAGGAGCCCTCGTAGACGGTGACGGGGAAGTTGTAGTCGCGCTCGAAGACGGAGACCGAGAGGCGATCGTTCGGGAAGGTTTCTGCAACCACGGCGTTCACCTCTCCGAAGTCGGCGATGATTCGATCTGAGTCCATCGGGAGCGCATCGAACATGGTGTCGACACCCCAGATCGGTAGCACCGCCCGGAAGCCCCGCTGGTTGCTCGGCATTCCGTTCGGCAAGGTGCCCGGTACGATCGGGCCGCTGTCGGCGAGGAGATAGCCCTGCTCTGCGCCTTCGATGCCATCGCGGATGAAGGGGTAGTTGTTGAGGGAGCCCACGCCGCCTGCGCTACAGCCACCGACCATCATCTTGGGAACGCTCGCGAACATGTGATTCACGTCTGCGATGACCCGCAACATGTTCTGATGGCCCATGTGATGGAACTCCACGTCGGGGCCGATGCCGTCCGGATCGACGTAGGTCTGCACCCTGCTGCCGAGATACGTATCGCCGGTGCAGTAGGGGACGAAGACTTTGTTCCAGTCGCCCATGGGATTGATCTCGGTGTTCGACGATAGCAGCGGGTAAGCGAGATCGACCGGAACGTCCCCGTTGATGACACCCAGTGGTTCCGTGATCGCGGTCAGAGGTTCGAGCTCGTCCAAGTGTAGGTAGACCGCGGGATAGTCATCGCGGATGCACTCAGCGCCCGCTGGCTCCTTGATGCAGTCGGTGTTGAAGGGACGCCCCTTCGAGCAGTCTTCGTAGTTGCTGCACGCGCCGCCGCCTTCGAGAAAGATGACGAGGTTGCTCGAGGTCTCGGAGAAGTTGACGAAGTATTTGTACTGCGAGCCGTTGGCGCAGACCGCACCCTCGGGCTCGAACTTGAGCCACTGTCCATACGCCTCTGGGACAAAGGGCTCGTCCGGAGTGCTGTCGTCGCCGCAGCCCAGCGCGGTGAGGACGGGCAAAACAGTGACGACTCCAAGAAAGATAAGAGTTCGGTGCGTGAACGCCATTGTGCGCCTTTCGGTTACGGGCTTGCCGGGCGCCGGGGAAGATAACGTGCTTGGGCACTTTGGACACGCGATTTCTTCGTTGGCGGAACGGGCTTTCTCCGTCGGCGGGCGTCAGGCGAGGACCTCGCGGCTGCAGGGATTGCGTTCAAACATGGACTTGGCGAAGGGGCAGGTGGACATGATCTCGGTGCGGGTGTTTCTGGCCCAAGCGACCGCGCGATGGGGTTTCTTCGAGCTCCACGTGGAGGGTGTCGGACGGGTTGGAGGGCATGCTGTGCATCTAGCGCATTTGGTCGCGTATCAAAACTCAGGAGGCCGCGCGGCCTGTTGGTTGGCGTCCACTGGGGTGGGGTTTGAACGCCACGCGCGTCACTGCTTTACGGGCTCTGCCGAGTCGCCCATGGTTGACCAACTGGCTGTTCCTGCAAAGCCTGGACAGATCGCGGAAGGACCCCGAAGGACCTGCATGTTTCCTGCGCATAGACCACTAGCCGAAGACTTCGGACGGACAGAAGTGACGATTGACGGGGAAGCGAAGCCGGTCTGGCGAAGCGGCAACGGCCCTGGCGTGGTCATCATGCACGAGGTGCCTGGAATCACACCAGCGGTTGCGAGGTTTGCCCGGATCGTGCGCGACCGCGGGTTCACCGTCTTCCTACCGGAGATGTTTGGTACGGTCGATAAGCGTGTGAGCGGTGGTTACATGATCTCTTCGCTGCTCCATTGCTGTGTCTCGCGTGAGTTCCACGTCCTGGCGGCGGGCGGCTCGAGCCCCATCACCGACTGGCTCCGGAAGCTCTGCCACCGAGTGCATGAGGAGCTCGGCGGGCCTGGGGTCGGCGCGCTCGGCATGTGCATGACCGGCAACTTCGCCCTTGCGCTCATGGTCGACCCTTCGGTCCAGGCTCCTGTGCTGTCCCAGCCCTCGCTGCCTTTCCCGATCGACAAGGCCCGAGCCCGCGGGATTCATGTGTCGCCCGAGCAGCTCGCCGTCATCAAGAGGCGGGTGCACGAAGAGAACCTCAAGGTGCTCGGCCTCAGGTTCACCGCCGATCGAGTCTGCCCGGGTGCGCGTTTCAAGACGCTGCGCCGGGAGCTCGGCGAGGGATTCGAGGGAATCGAGATCGACTCCGGACCCGGCAATGCGTGGGGAATCAAGGGTATGGCGCACAGCGTCCTCACCGAAGAGCTCGTCGACGAGGACGGGCATCCGACCAAGCAGGCGCTCGAACGCGTGCTCGGATTCTTCGAAGAGCGGCTTCAACGCACTGCGTGAGAGGTGCCAGCCATGCAAGAGCTGATTCGTATTGAGAAGCGTGGCCGAATCCTGCTCGCTCGAATCCACAATCCACCCCATCAACTCTTGAAAGGGGCCGTGACGGCTGAGCTCGGAGCGCTGGTTCGGGGAGCTGCTCGATGGAGCTCGCCAATCGCCAAGCCTTTCAGCCGCGGGCGCGAAGACCCGAGGCGCGCGGCCGAGCAACATCGACGCGGATGTGGCATAGCGACGGCAAGACGGTGACCGTCGTCGCATTCGATGGCCCAGTTTCCGAGCGGTTAGCCGAGTCGGCGCCGAACGAGCTCGCGAGAAGAACACCGCGTATCCTGGTCCCGTGACTTGAACGACAGTGTGGGCTGGCGGGGCTGCCACAAATGGCGCTAATCTAGGCGGCCGTGACTGACTCTTCGCCGCAAGCGCTCGTGCCGCCCGGCCTCGCGGGTGCAACTGATCTCGACTCGACGTTGCAGCGTATCGAAGCGCGCCTTGCACGTCTCGAGCAGGCCCTCGAACCTCTCACGAAGGCCACCGACGCCGCCCCCGCGTTGACTTCGACAGCGGTGGACATCATCGACGATTGGGCCACGCAGGTTGGCGACCTCGATGCGCGTATGCGATCGATGTCCGAGCTGCTCGAGCGGCTCACCCGGCCGGAGGCGCTTGCCCCGCTGATGGTTTTCGTCGAAATGACCGAGCAGGCGAAGCCGGCACTGGCCACGTTCACCGACATCGTCGACGAAATGATGGCGCGCGCGGCGGCCGATGGAATGGAGATCGAGCGTCTCGTCGAATCGACGAAGAATGCGCTCCTTCGTTTGGCGCAGCTCGCCACGGCGCGCGAGGTCCAGGCCCTGCTCGATTCGGGGATGCTCGATCCAGCGACCTTGTCCACGCTTGGACTTGCCGCCCGTGCAGTCGCCGACGCGAGCGAACGGCCTGTGAAGCGCGTGGGAATGTTTGGCGCCCTCCGTGCTGCGAGACAGCCCTCCGTGCAGCGCGCGCTCGGATTTCTGATCACGGTGGCGGAGAACCTCGGTGAGAATCTCGGCTCTGCGCCCAGGCTCTTGCTGAATGGCAACGGAAAACAAAGCCAGAAAGAA
>JBAVOF010000677.1:0-3873 GCA_049691835.1 Polyangiales bacterium | reverse complement strand
TCCGGTGTCGCGAAGGTGCTCGAGCTTCTGTACTCCGCCCGGCAACGCGACCTTGCCCGTCATCTCTCCGGTGAAATTCAGGATGTAGTCGTCGCCTACCAGTTGAAAGAGCTCGAAGCGCGTCTCGAGCTTTGCCGGCAAGGTCCCAGATCGGATGATCAGGTGATTCCTCGCGGAGGTTCCGATCGAGACGGTCTCCCGTCGTCGCACGATTCGTTCTTCCACGATCTTCTTGTCGCGAAAGAGACCGACGCGCAGGACCTTTGGGCCCGCGTGTTTCGTCGGGACCGTCTGCATCGCCATGGTCATGGCGCCAGGACGCGTTCCCTGCCTCGGAGTCTCAGGTTGCGCCATTAGAAGGGTTCCTTCTGCACGCTGCGGACAACCTTACGCAGGAAGCTCGTGCGAAGCTCGAGGACTTCATAGCCCAAATTCGATCGGTTGAGGATGTAAAACGCGTTTGGTTTTTGGACTCGGCCCTCGATGACGATCTCTTCGAGTTGAATGACCCGCGGTTGACGTTTCCTGGCGCCCTGGGCGAGCGCCGTCGTCGTGCAGATCGCAGCGCACAAGAGCGCAAGCAGCACAATCGAACCCCATCGTTTCATGAGGCGCCTCCCGGCTCGCGCTCTACACGACGCCTGGCTCGTTTGATCATTCGATCCAAGTCGAGCAGATACTCTTCGGATTGGTCATCTTTGGCCAAGCGTGGTCCCATTTCGCTACGATACGCTTTGAACTCGTCGACCGCTTTCTCGTAGGCGGACAACTCGTCCAGACCCGGGAAATCCCCGGCAGCTGTCAGAAAGAGCAGACCCAACCCATAGTGGGCCTCGGGCAGCTTCGGCTGCAACTCGAGGGCTCGACGGTAGGCATCCTGCGCTTCGCTCCATTGTTTGGTCGCCCGGTATGCATCGCCGAGGTTGACGTGGACCGCGGGCAGCGTCGGAACGAGACGCTCTGCATACTGGAAATGCGAGAGAGCCGCAGGGTAGTTCCCCCCCGCCAAGAGTTGAATCCCGAGAGCCATCTGCGCCTCGGCATAGTCGGGGCGTAGCTGCACCGCCCGCTCGTAGGCCGCCATCGCTTCGCGGAGCTCCTCAGGCTCGCTCTCGAGCTTCTCGCCTAGTAAGAAGTGGAGCTCGGCTACGTCCGGATCGACCTGCATGGCTTGTTCGAGGATCGAGTCTGCGAGCTCGTCGCGTCCCTGCGCGCGACTCGCTTTCACCAAGGCGATCAGCGCCGGAGTGAAGCGCTCGTCGCACTTGAGTGCCCGCCTCGCAGCCATCCATGCCTCATCGAGGCGTCTGGCTTCGACGAGAACCTCCGCGTACAGCGCCTGCAACTCCAGGTTCGCGCGGTACTGGTTCGCGAGCGGCTCGACAGTGGCCACCGCGGCCTGAACCTGGCCTCGGCGAATCTGGATGGTCGAGATGCCGCGGACGGCAGGTTCGTAGTCGGGCAAGATCTGTAGCGCGCGCCGGTAGTATTGGATTGCGTCGTCTTCCCTTCCTGCCCGATCGGCGAGCACCCCGAGGTTGTAAAGGGCGGCGTACGCGGCCGGGTCTCGCTGGAGTGCCTGCTCGAAGCTAGCCTGGGCTGGCTTGCTGTCGTGGCGCGCGGCTGCCCGCACCCCGTCGTCGAACGACTTCTTCGCTCTCGACGAGATCGCCGGGCGGGCAGCCCGGCGGCACTGCTCCGCCTGCGTTGCGCCCCATGGGCTGGCCGTCGCGTCCTCAGCACCGGTCACTGTACCTCGATCGACGCCATCGCCCTGGCCGGACGGTGCTTCGCCGCCCGAGCTGGGCTCGCCCCCGGCTGTCTCCGAGCTCGGTGTGCCCGCGCAGCCGTACGTGGCGACCAGGATTGCCGCGATCAAAACGGTCGTCGGTGGCCCCAAGCGCATCACTGATCCTCCTTGCTGATAGCAGGCGGCGCAATCCCAGGCCTAATCTCCAGCGGCTTGCCGCGCGGCGAGCGTGCAAACTCGCCCGGCACGTAGCCTTGGAACGTGGCGTCGCGGGCCTGTGCCTCGGCGACGCATTCGGCGATGCGTTCATCTCCGTAGGCCTGGAGCCGGTCGATCGCAGCGCGGGTGTACTCGTCATCGAAGCTGCCGGCCCTTCCCGCACGTGCAGCCAAGGCGTACCTCTCGACCGCGAAGCACTCGACCGGTCGCACCTCTCCGTCGAGCACCTGACGGACCTTGTCCTCGAAGTCCAGTTGATACTCCTCCCGCTCATCGGGGTCGGCTTGACGAAATGCCCGCTGCAGGTCGAGCGGGAGAACGATGGGGGTGTTGAGGATCGAGCGAGCCAGGATTTCGTAGGCCCGACCCTGGCGAACGTACGAGGCGATCGTCCACCGTGGGCGCCGGTAGGCAAAGACCGGTTCGTAGCCGTCGCTGATCGATTGGGCTTCTTTGCTTCCGTCCTTGATCTGTTTGGTGATCGTGTTGATGTACACCTCGACCGACTTGGGTTTGCCAGGTTTGATCTGGAACTTCTCGAATCCGTCGAGCTTCCCATCCACCAAGATGAAGCGCGCCTCGGCGGCATAGTCAGCCGCGATGGATCCCGCAGGTTGTCCAGTACGATCGTACGCGGCGGTCACCTCTTTGAGCGCAGCGGTGTAGTCACGCATCTTCCCCTGCGCCTTCCAGGATTGTGCGATTCGCCAGTGCGCCAGCACGACCAGCTCGCCGGCTTGCCCATCGTCGCCATACACAGCGATGAATTCGCGCATCCCGGTGATCGCTTGGGGGTACCGCTGCTGCTTGTAGGCCATCTCGGCGATTCGAAAGAGCGCATTTCGCTTCGTATCCGCGTCGTCGACACTGCTGTAGACGCGTCGATAGTACTGCGTGGCCTCGGGGTATCGTTGCAGCCGCTCGAGCAGGATTGCAGAGTTGACCAGTCCGTCGGCGCGCTTGCTCTGAAGGTCTGGGTCAGTGGACTTCGCGAAGCGCGGCGAGTCAGCCAGCACGCGGTAGTTCTCCACGGCTCGGTCAAAGTCGAAATTGCGGCTCGCGGTGTAGGCCAGCTTGAAGTGTGCGTTTGCGAGGATCGCGTCGAGGCTCTTCTGCTCTTCCGGATCTTGTGCTTGACGAGGGCCAACGTCGTCGATGATCCGCTGGTAGAGTTGACCTGCTGAGTCGAAGCGGTTGGTTGCCTCGAGCGCGAGGGCAGCATACTCGAGCGCGAGCGGAGCCTGCCTGTCGTCGGGATTGCTGTTGACGGCCGCTAACAGCATCGTGGCCGACTGCTCGTAGAGCTGCTGCTGCTCGGTCCCCGATGTTTGGCCTGCACGCTTGTAGACTTCGAGGGCGTCCTGGTAGACGAGCGCGTTGAGGTCCGATCCCGCACGGCAGATGGGCTTGTCGCGGTCTGCGGGCTTGCTGCAATCGATCTTCTCGGCTCGGGCCGAGAACGTGCATCCCCGCTGCTGGATGTCGTTGGCGAGCCGTCGAATCTCTTCGGAGTCTTCGGTCGCAATGGCCATCGCGCGGAGGTTCTCCCAAGAGATCTGCCCTGTCGCATCGGCTTCCGGACCCGAGCATCGGTCCTCGTAGATGCGCGTAAATCGACTTTCTGCCTGGGGCCAGTAGCCGTACCAGTACAGGAGCAATGCGTTGTTGTAGTCGTAGGCAGCGCGCACGCCTTCGGTGTCGCGGTCGGGGCTGACGCGGGTCAGGTAGATCTCCCTGGCTCGCGCGAGCCGTTGCACCGTTTCCGGCATCGCCACCGGTTGCACCGATGGGGGCGCCCCCGTCGGAGCTGGGGGCTCGCTGCGAATGACCAGTCGCCCTTCCTCGACGTCCTGGTCGGCGATTCGACTGAGCGACTCCACCACCCGGCGTGCGGACTCCGCGAG
>JBAVOF010000676.1:0-2029 GCA_049691835.1 Polyangiales bacterium | reverse complement strand
ACGTGTATTGTAGAAGCGGTGAATCAGCAAGGCGAAGGCGCGATAGCCCTCTTGCATCCTAGTCGATTCGGCGAGATACAAATCCGCGTCCGCCTCGACGCCCGACTCGAGCGCGGGGGCGATCTGCTGGACTAGCCCTCTTGCGCTGATCAGTGCGAGAATGACACCGGACGAGAAGACTGGATCCAGAAAGCAGGCCGCGTCCCCGATGCACGCGTAGCGTGATCCGCTCTTCGCTTCGTTCTGATAGCTGAAACCGGTCGCGAGTCGAGGAGCTGTGGCTTCGGTGCCGGCGGTCAAGCAGCGCAGAAGCGGCGATGTGGCGAGCTCGCGTTCGAGGGCACGGCCCGTGAGACCCGGTTTCTTAGACACGAGCCCAATGCTCGCCCGGCGCCCGGGCAACGGAATCACCCACATCCAGCCATCGTCCACCATCATGATGCGAATGTCGTTCCCCGGGCCGATCGTCTCGATGGCCTCGTCCGACAGCCCGTCGAAATGAGCGTATGCCGCCGCCTTGCCGAACTGCGTATAGGGCTTCGTCGCTCGGCGAAGCTTGGCGACGAAGCGATCTTGTCCAGTGGCGTCGACGACGAAACGCGCGTGCTCCGTGCCGTACGAAGTCTCCACGGATGCGGAGTCTGCGTCGACTTGCATATCGGTCACGAGCACACCGTGCCGTACCACCGCTCCGCGTTCGGATGCCTTGTCGCGAAGCATCGTGTCGAAGCCCGCGCGTTCGACGTGCCAGGCGTAATGCGGTGGACCGGGCAGCGCCTCCGCAAAGTCGAACGAGGATACCAAACCAGTCGACTCCCGCAGAAACTGGGCCCCCCGCTTGAAAGTAAAGACGTCGTCGTTGGGCTCGACCCCAAGCTCCTCGAGAATGGGGAGACCCGCCGGCAAGAGCGATTCACCGATGTGAAACCGCGGGAACTCGTCCTTTTCCAAAACCAGCACGTCGAATCCGCGTGTAGCGAGAAGTCCCGCCGCCGCCGACCCCGCAGGCCCCGCACCGATGACAATCACATCCCAGAGTCGAGATGCGGTCACAGGAAACCTCCGTCGACGCGAATGACTTGGCCAGTGATGTAGCTAGCCCGTTCGCTCGCGAGGAAGCCCACCAGGGCGGCAACCTCCTCTGGCTTGCCGACACGCCGAGCCGGAATCATCTGCTGCAACACGAAGTCCGGAACCTCGGCGATCATCTCGGTGTCAATGAGGCCCGGCGCGACGCAGTTGACCGTGATCTTCCGCTTCGCGAGCTCCATCGCGAGGGACTTGGTGGCCCCAACGATGCCCGCCTTTGCAGCGGCATAGTTGACCTGACCGCGATTGCCTCGAAGACCCGAGATCGAGGATAGGCTGATGATCCGCCCCCAGCGTTGGCGGACCATCGGCATGACCAAGGGTCGCGTCACGTTGTAGAAGCCGTCTAGTGTAGTGCGGGTCACGCGCTCCCATGCATCCCATTGCATGGCAGGGAAAGCAGCATCGGCGGTGACCCCCGCGTTGTTGACCAGCACGGCGATGGGCCGTTCGTCTTCGGCGAGAAGCGTCTCGATGGCCGACGCCGAAGCGAGCCGGTCTCTCACATCGAATCCGCAGAGCGTGGCCTCACCCCCCGCTTGCGTAATCTCGGCCTGAACGGCTGCCGCTGCGGTGCGGTCCGACCGGTAGTTGATGACGATCGCGTGTCCCATGGATGCCAGCTCCTTGGCAATCGCGGCGCCGATGCCGCGGCTCGCTCCCGTCACCAGTGCACGAGTCGCCGATCGAACCGTCATGAGATGCCTCCGAGGAGACTGGCGGGAAGACGTTCGAGGATCACTGCGGGCGTTTGCCGCAAGAGCTCCCCCTGAGCATTGGTCGTCGCGATCTCGGTATATGCGCGCGCGCTCTTTCGGCCCTCAGTGAGGTTCGTCACCGTGTACGCCACTCGAATCAGAGGAGTGATGGCGGCCAAGCGTGCCGTGATTCGGACCTCGTCACCATAGCTCAACGGATAAGTGTACCGACAGCGCACGTC